>CAZVVS010000220.1:0-8233 GCA_964630585.1 uncultured Gordonia sp. | reverse complement strand
TCGCCTCAGCCTCGTCGAGGTTCTCCCCCTTCTCGGCATAGGAGTAGCCGACGACCGTGATCGTCGGAACTCAGCTTCGTAGGCGCTCCAATCGCTTTACCGTCCGCGCCGTCTTCATCTCACGGATCTCGCGGCGCAACTTCGCCATCCGCTCGCGGATCCGGCGCCGATCGGTCTCGATCTTCGTCTCACCGGGTCCGCGCAGACCCACACCGCCGTTGCTGCCCGCCCGTCCACCGGCCTGGCGCGACATCGACTGACCCCAGCCACGAAGTCGCGGGAGCATGTACTCCATCTGCGCCAGCGAGACCTGTGCCTTGCCCTCACGACTCGTGGCGTGCTGGGCGAAGATGTCGAGGATGAGGGCGGTCCGGTCGATGACCTTGACCTTGACCACCTTCTCCAGGGCGGTGAGCTGGGCCGGTGTCAGCTCACCGTCGGCGATCACGGTGTCGGCACCGGTCGCGACGACGATCTCGCGCAGCTCGTCGGCCTTGCCCGAACCGATGTAGGTGGCGGCGTCAGGACTGCTGCGCCGCTGGATGATCGCGTCGAGGACCTGCGAGCCGGCCGTCTCGGCGAGCGCGGCCAATTCGGCCATGTTCGCGTGGGCCTGCGCCACGGTGCCCGACGTCCACACGCCGACGAGCACGACCCGCTCGAGCCGCAACTGGCGGTACTCGACTTCGGTGACGTCGGTGAGTTCGGTCGACAAACCTGCGACGCGCTGCAGGGATGCACGGTCGTCGAGTTGCAGTTCGCCGGTCGTCGGAGCGCTCGCGGTCGAAAGATCGACGTCCGGGACAAAGGAGAGTTCTTGGTCAGTCATATGCGTCCATGATGGCACCGCGGCGGTTCCCGGCGCATCTGGGTTTTCGCGCAACGGCGCAACGGTCAGTCCAGTGCACCGTCGAAGAGTTCGCCGCGGGCGACGAGTCGCGAGGGTCCGCGCAACACCGATGAACCGCCGCCGTCGGCGATCGCGACCTCTACCCGCCCACCGGGAACGGTGATGCGAAGCAACCCCTCGTCGCGGTTGACCGATGCCAGCAGCGCGCTTGCCGCTGCCACCAAACCCGTCCCACAGCTGCGCGTCTCCCCCACTCCGCGCTCGATGACGCGCATCGACGCCATCAGCGTGTCCCCGTCGCTGATCGGCTCGGTCATCAACTCGACGTTGACGCCTTCGGGGAACACGCCAGGGTCGAAGCCGGCGCCACCGCTCAGGTCCAGTGCGCCCAACTCACTGTGGGTGAGGCCGCGGACGACGCACGCCAGATGTGGGTTCCCCACGTCGACGGCAAGCCCGCGATACGTCGTACCGGCGATCGTCGCCGACGAAGTGACACCGCGGCGCGCCGCGCCCATCGACACGCTCACATCCGCGTGTGTCGACGTGAACGAGTGGATGCGCACCCCGCGCGCACCGGCCCGCGAACCGACGACGAACTCATCGAGATCGGTCAGCCCGGCGACCCGGCAGTAGTGGGCGAAGACGCGCACGCCGTTGCCGCACATCTCGGCGATCGAGCCGTCGCCGTTGCGGTAGTCCATGAAGAGGTCGTCGGCAGCAATGCCCTCGCCGAGGACGGAGAGCACCCCGGCGTCGACGAGTGCACCGGCGCGCGCGGCGCGCAACAACCCGTCGGCGCCAATCCCCCGCTGGCGATCGCACAGCGCGGCGACCGTCGACGGCTCCAGGGTGAGCCGGACGTCAAGGTCGTCGACGATGACGAAGTCGTTCTGCGTCCCGTGGCCCTTCCAGAAGGCCGTGGGCTGCGACGTTGCGCTGGTCACCGGGACAGTCTACCGGCCCCGCACCGACGCGAAATGGTCGGCGACGGCGTCGGCGAGCCCGTCGTCGGCACCGTCGAACCACCGGATCCGCGGGTCGCGCCGGAACCAGGACCGCTGGCGCCGGACATAGCGCCTGGTCCCGATGAAAGTCAGTTCCCGCGCGCGCTCCTCGTCGTACTCGCCGTCGAGGTGTGCGACCGCCTGCGCATAGCCGATGGCACGGATCGCGGTCTGCCCGTCGCGCAGCCCCTGCTCGAGCAGCCCGGCCACCTCGTCGAGCAGCCCGGCGGCGAACATCGTGTCGGTGCGCGCCGCGATCCGCTCGTCGAGGGGCCCGGTGTCGCGGTCCACGCCGACGATCACGGCGTTCCATCGCGGTTCACCGATTTGCGGCTGGGACGCGGTGAACGGCGCACCGGTCAACTCGACCACCTCGAGGGCCCGGACGATCCGGCGACCGTCGGTGGGCAGGATCGTTGCGGCAGCCACCGGATCGACGGCGCCCAGGCGTCGATGCATCTCCTGGGTGCCGACGGCATCGAGGTCGCCCTCGAACCGTGCCCGGACAGCGGGGTCGGTGGGCGGCATGGACCACTCGTCGACGAGGGCCTGGTAGTACATCATCGACCCGCCGACGATGACCGGGGTCGCACCGCGCGCCTGGATCGCCTCGACGTCGGCGATCGCTGCGGATTGATAGCGGGCGGCCGTCGCCGTCTGTGTCACGTCGAGGACGTCGAATTGGTGGTGGACGATCCCGCGGCGCTGGTCCGGTGGCACCTTCGCGGTGCCGATGTCCATACCGCGGTACTGCTGCATCGCGTCGGCGTTGACGATCTCGCCGTCGAAACGCTCGGCGAGATCGAGCGCCAGATCCGACTTGCCGCTGGCCGTCGGGCCGACGACGAGGACCGGGGTGGCTGCGCTCACCCGAACCGCCAGGTGGCGACGGTGTAACCCACTCCGAGCGGTGCGCCGGTGTAGGAGACGGTAGCGGTCGCCGGGCCGGGCGCACAGGCTGCGACGACCTCCCAGACCGAGCGTCCCGCCGCGCCCCAGCGGACGCACCGTTCCCAGTCGAGCGCGCGCAAAGCCGTCGGATCACCGGAGGTGAGTGCCGCGTCGATCTCGGTCTGCAGCGCGGCCGCGTCGGGCTCATATCCGCCGCCAGGGGCTCGCGCATCCAGATGCACGGCGCCGTCCCCGACGACGAGGAGCGCGGTGTCACCGGGGGCCGCGGCGATTCGTTCGGCCAGTTCCGCGCCGACCTCGTGACACCGCGACTCGTCGTCGTCGGGTGCCACGACGATCGGAGTGAGGGTCGGCGACGGCGAACCGGCGAGCTCGCGCACCCACCCGGCCATGAGCATCGTCGTCGGCAGTGGTGACGGCGGCGCGCCGACGGCATCGGGGCGCAGCGCAACCGCACGGTCGACGCCAAAACCGCCGAAAGTTCCGGCCCCCGTCGACTCCGTAGGACTGTCCCTCGACGTCGGATCGTCGCCGCCCAGCGCCCACCACGACCGCGTCAGAGCACCCAATTCTGTGGCCGCCACTGCCACCGCGGCACGGACGGGATCCAGTTCGCAGGCCCGCGGACCCGACACCTCCGGCACCAGCGCGGGCCCACCCGGGATGAATACCGCCGAAATCAACACAACCCACAACGCTAGTCGACCTGCTTGAATAGAGCCCGAGCGCCCGGGTCCCCTGGCGCCCTGAGAGAACAAGCGGCAGCCGTGACGCGCGGCACGAACGGTGAGGACACCGCCATGACGACCCCCGACTCCCCCAGCAACGACGCACCGTCCACGCCCAAACCGGGTCCGAAGCCGGGTCCGCGGCCGGGTCCGCGGCCCGGCGGCGCACCACCGGTGACGAATGCGCCCATCACCCATCACCCCACCCCGGCCGGCGATCCGCACGAGTTCGGGCGGGTCGATGAGCAAGGGGTGGTCTGGCTCAAGACCGCCGACGGTGAGCGGGAGGTCGGTCAATGGCAGGCCGGTAGCCCCGAGGAGGGCCTCGCCCACTATTCGCGGCGCTTCGAGGACCTGGCCACCGAGGTCGAGATCCTCGAGGAGCGTTTGGCAGCACGGTCGGGCGATCCGCGCAAGACGCGTGCCGCGGCCCAGCACCTGCTGGACGCGCTGCCCACCGCACATGTGATCGGCGACGTCGGCGCCTTGGAGTCCCGTCTGCAGGCCATCACTGCCACCGCTGACGATGTGGCCGAGGAAGTGAAGGCGCAGCGCGCCCACGACCGCGACGCCGCAGTGGCACGCAAAGAGGCGCTCGCCGCCGAAGCCGAGGCCCTCGCCGACGATTCGACGCAGTGGAAGAGTGCCGGCGACCGGATTCGGGCCATCCTCGACGAGTGGCGCGAGATCAAAGGAATCGACCGTAAGACCGACGACGTGCTGTGGAAGCGCTACGCGCGGGCCCGGGATAAGTTCAATCGTCGGCGTGGCGCCCACTTCGCCGAGATGGACCGCGAGCGTGCGACGGCCAAGGATCGCAAGGAGGAGCTCATCACGCAGGCCGAGGAACTCTCTTCGTCGACCGATTGGGGTCCGACGTCGGCACGGTTCCGCGAGTTGATGACCGAGTGGAAGGCCGCTGGTCGGGCGCCCCGCGATGTTGACGACGCACTGTGGAAGAGGTTCAAGGCCGCGCAGGACGTGTTCTTCGGGGCGCGCAACGCCGAGTCGTCGCAACGCGACGAGGAGTTCTCGGCCAATGCCGACGCGAAGACCAAGCTGCTCGACGAAGCCGAGCGCACGATCGACCCGGCCGCCGATCTCACCGGTGCACGCGCGGCCTTCCGCTCGCTGCAAGAGAAGTGGGATGAGCTGGGCAAGGTGCCGCGCGAACAGATGGGCCGTCTGGATGGCCGTCTCCGCGCGCTCGAGCGCCGTATCCGCGATGCCGAGAGCGAACACTGGCGCCGCGAGGACCCCGAGGTCGTCGCCCGTGCTGCACAGTTCGCCGAGAAGGTCGCCGCGCTCGAAGAGCAGGCGGCCAAGGCCGAGGAGCGCGGCAACGCAAGCGACGCAAAGAAGCTGCGCGAGCAGGCCGAGCAATGGCGCGAGTGGGCGAAGGCCGCCCAAAGCGCGGTCTCCGATCGCTGACCCCGTAGTCGAGGGTCAGAAGCCGTATTCGCGGGTCACCGTGGCGATCCGAACGCGGTAGGTGCGATACCACCGCTCCCTGCCCACCTTTTGGGCAACCGCATGCTCGGCCACACCCTTCCATGCACGCGCGGCCCGCTCGTCGGTCCAGTACGACGCAGTCAGGCCGAAACCGTCGACGTCCCGGGCTGATTCGACGCCGAGATAGCCCGGCTGCGCCGCCGCCAAACGATCCATTTCCTCGGCCATCGCTGCGTAGCCATCCCCGTCGTCGCCGGTCCGGATCGACGAAAAGATGACGACCACGTAGGGCGGAGTCGGTGTCTCGGCAATAGGGGTCGGCGACATGGGTGTCAGCCGCCGGATCCGTCCTCGTCGCGAGTCGGGTCGGTCAGGCGGCGCATCCGCTCGTCCTCGCGGGCCGCGGCTTCGCGGCGCTGCGTCTCCAACACCAGCTGGTAGGCGTTGCGCGACCACACGACTCGGGCCCAGTGGAACGCCAGCACCGCCATCGCCACGATGCCGAGGATCAGGCCCGCGCCGATGCCGCCCGGCGGCGGCAGCAACCGGCCGTCGGGCCCGGTCGCGGCATTCAGCCCCGGGGTCGTGCGGGTCCACCATGCGAGCATCCCCGCGACCACCGACACCAAGGACCCGCACAACGCGATCCACGCCAAGACCCAGCGCCGCGTGACTAGCGCCAACGACGAGACGACGATGCCGAAGATCAGCACCAGGTACACGAACACACGCGAGGTGATGGTGACGTGGGCTTCCTGGGCGGCGGCGTTGTAGCTCAACACGTCGAACCCGTTGACCGAGCCGGTGTGCGGCAGCGCCAGCGAGACCACCGCCACCAGTACCGCAACGGCGACGACGACGGCGCGGGCACCCGGATCGATCTCCCCGGCGACCTTCTTCTCGGTCTTGCGCAGTTGCGCCTCGAATTGCTTGAACTCCGATTGAGAATCTGTCGGATCGTTGCTCACATCGTGTCCCGTCATCAGTTGCAGCCACCCGACGAGCAGCCGGTCGACACCGGCTCGGGCGGTCGGGCGCCGATCGTCGGCAGGCCCAGGCCCACTCCCGTCGACGCGGTGACCGGCCGCAGGTTGGCCTCGTGTGCGTCGCCGGCGCGCGTGTTGCGGACCGTGAGGACGCGGCCATCGGCCATCAGGTGGTGTGGCGCCGCCGACGTGATCGTCGTCGTGACAATGTCGCCGGGCCTGATCGGCCCATCAACCCCGACAGGCGCGAAGTGCACGAGACGCCCGTCGCGGGCGCGACCGGTCAGCCGATCATGCTCGGCGCTCTTACGGCTCGAATCGGCGGTGACCAGCAGCTCGACCTCGGTGCCGACAAGGGCCTCGTTGCCGGCCAGGCACACCTTCTCCTGCAGCGCGATGAGCCGCTGGTACCGCTCCGACACCACCTCGGGCGGAACCTGGTCCGGCATGGTCGCCGCGGGCGTCCCCGGACGAGGCGAGTACTGAAAGGTGAACGCCGAGCTGAACCGGGCCGCTTCGACGACGTCGAGGGTGGCCTGGAAATCCTCCTCGGTCTCCCCGGGGAACCCGACGATGATGTCGGTCGTGATCGCCGCATGCGGCATTGCCGCCCGCACCCGATCGAGGATGCCGAGGTATTTCGACTGTCGGTAGGAGCGGCGCATGGCCCGCAGAACACGGTCGGAGCCCGATTGCAGCGGCATGTGCAACTGCGGGCACACATTGGGGGTTTCCGCCATCGCCTCGATGACGTCGTCGGTGAACTCCGCGGGGTGCGGCGACGTGAAGCGCACGCGCTCGAGTCCGTCGATCCGACCGCAGGCGCGCAGCAGGTCGGCGAAAGCGCCGCGATTGCGGGGCTGGTCGGGATCGGCGAACGACATCCCGTAGGCGTTCACGTTCTGCCCGAGCAGCGTCACCTCCAGCACACCCTGGTCCACCAGGGCCTGTACCTCGGCGAGAATGTCTGCGGGCCGGCGGTCGGTCTCCTTGCCCCGCAACGACGGCACGATGCAGAAGGTGCAGGTGTTGTTGCACCCGACCGACACCGACACCCACCCCGAGTAGGCGGAGTCGCGCCGCGCCGGCAGCGTCGACGGGAAGCGGTCGAGCGATTCGAGGATCTCGACCTGCGCCTCGTCGTTGTGGCGGGCCCGGTCCAACAGTGCCGGTAGCGAGCCGATGTTGTGGGTGCCGAACACCACGTCCACGTAGGGCGCACGATCGAGGACCGTCGAACGGTCTTTCTGCGCCAGGCATCCGCCCACCGCGATCTGCATCCCCGGCTTGCCGCGCTTGACCGGCGCCAGGTGCGACAGGTTGCCATAGAGCTTGTTGTCCGCGTTCTCACGCACCGCGCACGTGTTGAAGACGACCAGGTCGGCCTCGTCCCCATCTCCGGCCGCGACGTACCCGGCATCCTCGAGCAGGCCCGAGATCCGCTCGGAGTCATGGACGTTCATCTGGCAGCCGAAAGTGCGCACCTCGTAGCGGCGCACGGCGCCGACATCGGCGGGCAGACTATCGGTTCTCACTCGTCCCAGGATAGTGCGCACGGCAAATCGACTTACACTGCACTGCCGCCCCACTCGGACTAGGGTGACCTAACATGACATCCCCGCCGATGGTCTCGTTGCAGCACGTCGACAAGCATTTCGGCGACCTGCACGTGTTGCGCGACATCAACCTCGACATCCCCGCCGGGCAGGTGGTGGTACTTCTCGGTCCGTCGGGCTCCGGCAAGTCGACGCTGTGTCGCACGATCAACCGTCTCGAACCGATCGACCGCGGCGCGATCTACCTCGACGGCACCCTGCTCCCCGATGAGGGCCGCGACCTCGCTGCGCTGCGCGCCGAGGTGGGCATGGTGTTCCAGTCGTTCAACCTCTTCTCCCACAAGACGATCCTGGACAACGTCACCCTCGCCCCGATCAAGGTGCGCAAGAAGTCCAAAGAGGAGGCACAAGCGCGGGCGATGGAGCTGCTCGAGCGCGTCGGCGTCGCCGAACAGCGCGACAAGTACCCCGCGCAACTGTCCGGTGGGCAGCAGCAACGCGTCGCAATCGCCCGATCGTTGGCGATGGAACCGCGAGTCATGCTGTTCGACGAACCCACGTCGGCCCTCGACCCGGAGATGGTCAACGAGGTCCTCGACGTCATGGTGTCGTTGGCACACGACGGTATGACGATGGTCGTGGTCACCCACGAGATGGGCTTCGCGCGCAAGGCGGCCGAGCGCATCATCTTCATGGCCGACGGGACCATACTCGAGGACACCGACCCCGAGTCCTTCTTCAG
>CAZVVS010000219.1:0-8279 GCA_964630585.1 uncultured Gordonia sp. | reverse complement strand
GGTAAGCGGTGAAACGCGCGAGGTCGTTGGCATACGGCAGCACGGCCTTGTTGCCGGCGTCGAAGAAGTTGTCGTACCAGACATCGAGCATGCCCAGCAGGACCGGGGCATTGGCCTCCAGCGGCGCCGAGGCGAAATGTTCGTCGATCTTGTGGAAGCCGTCGAGGAACTCGGCGAATCCTTCCTTGCCGATCGCCAGCATCACCGAGAGCCCGATGGCCGAGTCGACAGAGTAGCGCCCGCCGACCCAGTCCCAGAACTCGAACATGTTCGCCGGGTCGATGCCGAAGGCCGCGACAGCCTCGGTGTTGGTGCTGACTGCGACGAAATGCCGCGACACCGCTGCCGAATCACCGAGCGCGTCGACCAACCAATTGCGTGCGGCCCGCGCGTTGGACAGGGTCTCCTGCGTGGTGAACGTCTTCGACGAGATGGCGAACAGCGTTGTCGCGGGGTCCACGCCGTCAAGGGTGGCGAGGATGTCGGCCGGGTCGACGTTGGACACGAAGTGGGTGCGCGGGCCGTCGTGGTAGTCGCGCAGCGCGCCGCACACCATCGCCGGCCCCAGGTCGGAGCCGCCGATGCCGATGTTGACGACGTCGGCGATGGCCTCGCCGGTGAAGCCGCGCCACGCGCCGGAGCGGACGGCATCGGTGAACGCGCCCATCGCGGCGAGGACCTGGTGGACCTGCGCGACCACCTCCACGTCATCCACGACGAGCTTGGCCGTGGCGGGCAGGCGCAGGGCGGTGTGCAGGACCGAACGGCCCTCGGACGTGTTGATGCGGGCGCCGGCGAGCATGGCGTCGCGCTGCTCCTCGACGCCGGTCTCGCGTGCCAGCGACAGCAACAGCTCCAGGGTCTCGCGCGTCACGCGATTCTTCGAATAGTCGATGCGCAGGTCGCCGGCAGTGACCACGAGGTCGTTGCCGCGATCGGGATCGAGCGCGAATAGCTCGCGCAGGGTAGTCGCGTACACGTGCGGCTGGTGAGCCGCGAGCGCGTGCCACGACTGTGTGGCGGTCACATCGTTGCTCATGGTTCCACCATATGGGTTCGGCGGGACTGCCGCCGGAGCACCGGCCTATCGATCGGCTGGGTTCACCGGCCCAGTGGCCCCCGGCCCAGGCGCAGCAGCAGCATCGCCAGCGTGTGGCCCTCCTGGCCGAGATCGGCGAAGCGGTCGAGGACCTTGACCTCGCGGCTGTGGACCAGGCGCGGCCCGCCCGAGGCCATCCGTGCCGCCCCGATGCGCTTGGACACCGCCGAACGCCGCTTGATCGCGGCGAGGATGATCGCATCGAGGCGGTCGATCTCGACGCGCAGGACCTCGATGTCGTCGGGCAGCACGGTGACATCGTCGGACAGGTCGTGGTCTGCCGGATCGAAGGGCTGCGTTTGGTCACTCACGACGACGATTTTGCCACGTACAGTACTGGGCGTGGTCGGTCGTCCCGCGCAAGTCGCCCTCGCCGTCATTGCGGCATACGTCGCGGTGCGTATCGCACTCGTCGCGACCGGCGGGTTCTATTGGGACGATCTGATTCTGATCGGGCGGGCCTCGACGCACAACGTGTTCGGGTGGGAGTACCTCACTCACAATCACGATGGGCACTTCATGCCCGGTGCATTCTTCATCGCCGGGCTGACGACGCTGCTCGCGCCGACGCACTGGTGGCCGGCGGCGATCACCCTCGTGGTGCTGGCGACGGCGGTGGCGCTCGCGGTATGGCGGATGATCCGCATCCTGTCTGACGCGAGCCGGTCGCCGTGGGCCCAAGTACTGGTGCTGGCCTTTTTTCTGTTCACCCCGATGACCGTGCCGTCGTATGTGTGGTGGGCCGCAGGGCTCAACTCGCTGCCCATGCAGTTCGCGATGGCCTGGCTGATCGGCGATGCGGTGCTCCTGTGCCGCGGGGGAGTTTCGAGGCGGCTCATCGTCGTGCGTAGTTCCCTGATCTACCTGGCGGCACTGGCCTGCTTCGAGAAATCGCTCTACATCCTCCCCGTCGTCTTCCTCTCGACGGTGCTGTGGTGCCGATTCGGGCCGGTGCGCACCGACCGCGGCTCATCGTCGATCCCGGGTCCGCTCGCCGCGGCATTCGTCGGGGCGCGGCCGCTGTGGCAGGCACTGGCTCCACTGACCGTGGTGTGGGCGGTGGTCTTCCTCTCGGTGACCGGCGGGCAGGGTGCCGCCGGGCAACACAGCGTCGGCCAGACGCTGCACCTGACATGGCGCACGATCAACAATGCGGTGATCCCGTCGCTGGTGGGCGGACCGTGGACGTGGGACCGGTGGATCCCCAGCCCGCCGATGGGCTTTGCGCCGCTGTGGCAGATTCTTTCCGGTTGGGCGGTTTTGGCCATCGTCGTCGGTGTGATCGTGAAGCTGCGACGCCGGGCTTGGCCGATCGTCGTCGCCGCGGCCGCCTACGTCGTGGCCGCGCAAATCCCGGTGATGTGGAACCGCTCCAGTGCCAACACTGCGCTGGAGCTGGCGCAGACGATGCGGTACCTGCCCGACTCCGCGTTGGTGATGACCGCGGCGCTGGCGCTCGTGCTGGCCGTCCCAGCCCCGGAGCGCGCCGGCACGGCGGAACGTCGGGGTGCGCTTCCGGTGGGTGCGGGGGCCACGGTGGCGGTGCTCGTCATGTCGTCGGGCTGGGGAGTGCTGCACTTCTCGCAGTCGTGGCGCAACAACCCGACTCCCGAGTATCTGCGCACGGCGCGGGCATCGCTACAGTCCGACACCGGCCGCACGATGTTCGACCAGGCGCTGCCGCTGGAGATTCTGACGCCGGTGGCGAACCCGGAGAACCAGATCAGCCACACGTTCGGCCGGGTCCGCAACCGCGCCCGGTTCGGGACGGTCACCGACGACCTGAAGGTGCTCGACAAGCGCGGCCGGCTCGTCGCCGGCGGTGTGACGCCAGCGCGCACATTCGCTGCCGGGACGGGCAGCTGCGCCGCGCCAGAGGTGCGCGGTGTGACGCGGATACCGCTGTCAGGGCCGTTGCTGAACTGGACGTGGACGATTGCGATGGGCTACTGCGCCAACCGCGACGGACAGATGACGGTGGCGCTGGCGGGCGGTGCACCGGTGGTCGTGGATGTGCACGCGGGTCTGCACGTCGTCTACGTGCAGACCACCGGTCGGGGCAACGCGATCACGCTTCGCCCGCTGACCCCTGGGCTCGCCGTGCACACGGGGGCGGGCCGCGTCGGTGAAGTCGCCGAGGGTGAGCTGGTGAAGTAGCGCCGGGCCCGGAGCCTGTCGGAGGGGCCCGGTAGCCTGGACGGCGAGATGAGTGCTGAGGAACTGCTTCGCGGATTGAACCCACAGCAACGCGAGGCGGTGGTGCACACCGGGTCCCCGTTGCTGATCGTCGCGGGCGCCGGGTCCGGCAAGACGTCGGTACTCACGCGTCGGATCGCATACCTGTTGGCCGAGCGCGACGTGAACCCGGGACAGATCCTGGCGATCACGTTCACCAACAAGGCGGCCGCGGAGATGCGCGAGCGCGTCATCGACCTGGTGGGCGGCGCAGGCCGTGCGATGTGGGTCTCGACGTTTCATTCGATGTGTGTCCGCATTCTGCGCGCACAGTCGGGACTGCTCGGCGAGACGTTGAACTCCAACTTCTCCATCTACGACGCCGACGACTCGCGCCGACTGCTGGGGATGATCATCCGCGATCTGGAGCTCGACCCCAAGAAGTTCTCGGCGCGCGGACTGGCGGTCGCGATCTCCAATTTCAAGAACGAGTTGGTGGCCCCAGATCAGGTGGAGGTTCCAGAAGCGGCAGCCGATGGTGATGCCGAGGCCGTGATCGCCAAGGTCTACGACATGTACCAGCGGCGGCTGCGCGGCGCCAACGCCTTTGACTTCGACGATCTGATCGGCGAGACGGTGGCTCTGCTGCAGCGTCATCCCGATGTCGCGCAGTACTACCGCCGCCGCTTCCGTCACATCCTCGTCGACGAGTACCAGGACACCAACCACGCGCAGTACGTGCTCATCCGGGAGCTGACCGGTGACGATGAGAACGCCGATCCGCCACCCGCGGAGCTCTGCGTCGTCGGCGATGCCGACCAGTCGATCTACGCCTTCCGTGGTGCGACGATCCGCAACATCGAGGAGTTCGAGCGGGACTTCCCGAACGCGCAGGCCATCCTGCTCGAGCAGAACTACCGCTCGACACAGACCATCCTGTCGGCGGCCAACGCGGTCATCGCGCAGAACCCGAACCGCCGTGCCAAGCGGCTGTGGACGGACTCGGGCGACGGCGAGTTGATCGTCGGCTACGTCGCCGACACCGACCGTGACGAGGCCACCTTCATCGCCGGTGAAATCGACGCGCTGACCGACTACTCGATCGGCGGTTCGGCCAGCCGCGCCTATTCCGATATCGCCGTTTTCTACCGCACCAACACCGGCTCGCGCGCGGTGGAGGAAGTGTTCGTCCGCCACGGCATCCCGTACAAGGTGGTCGGCGGCACGAAGTTCTACGAGCGCAAGGAAGTGCGCGACATCGTCGCCTACCTGCGCACCGTCGCCAACCCCGACGACACGGTGAGCCTGCGGCGCATCCTGAACACGCCGCGTCGCGGCATCGGCGACCGTGCGGAGGCATGCGTCGCGGTGCACGCCGAGAACCGTGGGATCAGCTTCTACCAAGCACTGGTGGAGGCCACGCAGGGAACGGTTCCGCTTCTGAATACCCGCGCGGTCAACCAGATCAGCGGGTTCGTGGACCTCATCGAGGGGCTGCGGCGGGAGTTCCTGGCAGCGTTCGGGTCCGGCGAGGACGCCGACCAGATCGTCGTCGACGCAACGGCCGAGGCCGGCGACGTCGGCGAACTCGTCGAAGCGATCGTCGACCGCACCGGGTATCGAGCCGAGTTGGAGGCCTCGCGCGATCCGCAGGACGGGGCCCGGCTGGACAACCTCAACGAGCTTGTCGCCGTCGCCCGAGATTTCAGCGCCACGGCTGCGGAGGAGGCGGCGCAGGCGCCGGTGGCCGACGGCGATGAGGTCGACAGTGAAGGCGAGCCCGAGCCGGGGTCGCTCGCCGCGTTCCTGGAGGGAGTGTCGCTGGTCGCCGACGCCGACCAGGTGCCCGATTCCGAGGCCGGCGTGGTCACTTTGATGACGCTGCACACCGCCAAGGGCCTGGAGTTTCCGGTCGTATTCGTCACCGGCTGGGAGGACGGGCATTTCCCGCACATGCGCTCTCTCGGCGATCCGGCCGAGCTCAGCGAGGAGCGTCGTCTGGCGTACGTGGGAATCACCCGCGCGAAAGAGCGGCTGTACCTGACCCGTGCTCTGATGCGGGCGTCATGGGGGCAGCCGGTGTCCAACCCGGAGTCGCGCTTCCTCACCGAGATCCCCGGCCACCTGCTGGACTGGCGGCGCACCGAGCCGCGACGCTCGGCGTCGCGCCACCATGCTTCGGGCGCCTTCGGCTTCGGTTCGGGCGGGGGCTTCGGGTCTGACCGCCAGCGCGCTCGTGAGTCGTTCGGCGCTCCGACGCGCGGCCGTAACAGCACCGTGCACTACGACATCGGCGACCGGATGAACCATCCGAAGTACGGCTTGGGCAAGGCGGTGGCCAAGGAGGGCGCCGGTCCGACCGAGCGCATCGTCTTTGATTTCGGTGGCAGCATCGGCCGCATGACGTTCATGACCCTCGGCGGACTGCCAGGAGAGAAACTGTAGGGCGATCTGCTACAGAAACTGACAACAGCTACCGTCGCAACGGTAGCTGTTGTGGGTTCTGGTAGCTGTTGTGCCGGGATTAGCCGACGTAGGCCGACATCCGCACGCCGTGCTGCGCGAGCCACGGCATGGGGTCGATCTTCGTGGTGCCGTTCTTCCACACTTCGAAGTGCACGTGCGGGCCGAAGGAGAAGCCCTCGTTGCCGACCAGGCCGATAACGTCACCGGCGGTGACATGCTGGCCCTTCTGGACCAGGACGCCCGACGATGACATGTGGCCGTACATGGTGACCGTGCCGTCCTCGGCTCGCACCTGGATCCAGTTGCCGTAGCCCGACGCGGGGCCGGCGTTGATGACGACGCCATCGGTTGCGGAGTGGATCGGGGTGCCCAGCGGAGCGGCGAGGTCGAGGCCGCCGTGGAAGGAGCCCCAGCGGTTCGCGAAGCCGGAGGTGAAGGTGTACACGCCCAGCGGGATCGGCGAGGTGTACAGCGGGCGGCGCTTGAGGTTCTCCCGCGCCTGCTCGGCGGCGGCCAGCTGCGATCCCTTGTTGAGTCCGCGCTGGAAGGCGCTCATGTCGGTGTCGGTGCTACCGGTCACGACGCCGGGGCCCAGGTCGGGGGTGCCGTCGGCGGCGGTGGCAGTGGTCGTGGACTTGTCCACGGAGGCCGCGGCCGCCACAGCCGCGACTGCGGCACCGGCCGCGAGTGCGACAAGTGCGGCACGACCGCCCTTCAGCGTCGTCGGCGGGGCACTGATGCGGTGCTTGCCGTTCTTGCGCGGCTTCCCCTCGGGGCGCGCGGCGCGCTTGATGGGCAGTTCGTCGAGCTCACCGGACTCGATGAGCGACGGGGCCGGTTCGGGTGTGACGGGCGCCGTCGGCGTGGGGGCGTAGGAGGTGCGGTACTCGTACTCCGAGATCGCGATGTCCTGGGTGATCTCCGAGCTGGTGACGGTCTTGGGATCCAGGGTGCGCCCGCTGCGGATGGTCCCTGCCCAGTTCACGTTGCTGAGTGTGAGGGTGTCGGACCCGTCATCGAGGTCTGCCGGAGAGATGGTCGGAGTGCGGGCGGCGACGACGGCCGATGCGTCGAGGGGCGCCACAAAACGACGCCCTGCGTGCTCGATTACCCCGTTGCGTTGTTGCGCCACAATCCTGCCTAACTGCCCATCTCGTCGGTCTTCGTAACCATTTCGTGACTTGGCACCCCAACGAAGGTATCGGAGTCGGGGCCTCAAGTCCAATGTTCGGAGCGTTTTGTTGGCGGCGCGTGACAATCTCCACAGATGTCGCCAACGCCCCGCAACCGGGTCTGACCTGCTCTAGCGTTTGTGATCGGGAGCCGCTCGATGCGTGTGGGCGGCCTGGGTTTAAAGTCCGATGTATCGCCCGCGTCACATCCATTCGCTGGGCGCCACAAAAGAAGAAACGGTGAATCCTATGGATCTCTTCGAATACCAGGCGAAGGAACTTTTCGCCAAGCACGGGGTGCCTGGCACGGCCGGGAGTGTGACTGAGACGGCTGCTGAGGCCCTCGCGATTGCCCAGAAGATCGGCTCTGCCGTGATGGTCAAGGCCCAGGTCAAGACTGGCGGACGCGGTAAGGCCGGCGGCGTGAAGTTCGCTGCTACGCCCGAGGACGCGCTATCACACGCCGAGGACATCCTCGGACTGGACATCAAGGGCCACATCGTCAAGAAGCTGCTCATCGCCGAGGCGAGCGATATTGCCGAGGAGTACTACATCTCCTTCCTGCTCGACCGCGCGAACCGTGACTACCTGGCAATGTGCTCGGTCGAAGGCGGGATGGAGATCGAAGAGGTCGCTGCGACCAAGCCCGACCGCCTTGCCCGGATCTCGATCGATCCGGTTGCCGGTGTGGACGTCGCCAAGGCCCGCGAGATCGCCGAAGCCGGACACCTCCCGGCTGAAGTCCTCGACGCCGCCGCGATCACCATCGCCAAGCTCTGGGAGGTCTTCGTCGAGGAAGATGCGCTGCTGGTGGAAGTCAATCCGTTGGTGCGCACCCCCGCTGACCAGATTCTGGCGCTCGACGGCAAGGTCACGCTCGACGGCAATGCCGACTTCCGGCACCCCGACCACGCCGAGTTCGCAGACAAGGATGCCACCGATCCCCTGGAGCTCAAGGCCAAGGAGAACGACCTCAACTACGTCAAACTCGACGGTGAGGTCGGTGTCATCGGCAACGGTGCCGGTCTGGTCATGTCGACGTTGGACGTGGTCGCCTATGCGGGCGAGTTGCACGGCGGCGTGAAGCCGGCCAACTTCCTCGATATCGGCGGCGGCGCCTCGGCCGACGTGATGGCGGCCGGTCTCGACGTCATCCTGGGCGACGAGCAGGTGAAGAGCGTCTTCGTGAACGTCTTCGGCGGCATCACCGCCTGTGATGCGGTGGCCAACGGCATCGTCGGCGCACTGGAGAAGCTGGGCTCGGCCGCGAGCAAGCCGCTCGTCGTCCGGCTCGACGGCAACAAGGTCGACGAGGGTCGCAAGATCCTGGCCGATGCGAACCACCCGTTGGTCACGCTCGCCGAAAC
>CAZVVS010000218.1:0-8312 GCA_964630585.1 uncultured Gordonia sp. | reverse complement strand
CGACGTGGTCGATGGGGTGTGCGAGGGCTGCCGGGGCCGGGCCGTCGATGAGCTTGCGCTTGAGGTACTCGTCCTCGCCGACCTGGCGGAACTTCTCGATGCCCCAGTCCTTGATGAGGAACTTCAAGCGGGCCTTTGTGCGCAGTCGGCGGTAGCCGTAGTCGCGGAAGACGCTGACCACGGCCTCCCAGACGTCGGGGACCTCGTCCAGCGGCACCCACACGCCGACACGCTGGGCGAGCATCGGATTGGTGGAGAGGCCGCCGCCGACCCACAGGTCCAGGCCCGGGCCGTGCTCAGGGTGGTTGACGCCGATGAAGGCGACGTCGTTGATCTCGTGCGCGACGTCCTGCAGGCCGGAGATGGCGGTCTTGAACTTGCGAGGCAGGTTCGAGTACTTCGGGTCGCCGATGTAGCGGCGCACGATCTCGTCGATCGCCGGCGTCGGATCGAGCACCTCGTCGACGGAGTCGCCGGCCAACGGCGAACCGAGGACCACGCGCGGGCAGTCGCCGCACGCCTCGGTGGTCTTGAGTCCGACGGCTTCGATGCGCTCCCAGATGGCGGGGACGTCTTCGACGCGGATCCAGTGGTACTGAACGTTCTCGCGGTCGGACAGGTCGGCGGTGTCGCGGGCGAACTCGGTGGACAGCTCGCCGAGCGTGCGCAGCTGCGCGGTGGTCAGCGCGCCGCCGTCGCAACGGATCCGCATCATGAAGTACGACGCCTCGAGGAGGTCGATGTTCTCGTCGCCGGTGAACGTGCCGTCGTAGCCCTGTTCACGCTGGGTGTAGAGGCCCCACCAGCGGAACCGGCCGCGCAGGTCGGCCTTGTCGATGCCGTCGAAGCCGACCTTGGAGTAGATGTTCTCGATCCGGGCGCGGACGTTGAGCGGGTTGTCGTCCTTCTTGGACTGCTCGTTGGGATTGAGCGGCTCGCGGTAGCCGAGTGCCCACTGGCCCTCGGCGCGGCGCTTGGTGGGCCGAGGGCGACGGGCCGGGCGGTCAGCGGCGGCACCGGCGGCGTGTTCGCCGGCCGGGCGGGCCGGACGTTCGCCGGCCGGACGGGCCGGACGTTCGCCAGCGGGTCGGGCGGGCCGCTCACCGGCGGCGAGCGCCGGACGGGAGGGGGGAGTCTGTTCGACGTTGTCGTCGACGGACTCCGGTGTCGTGAGCGTCATTGGTACTCCTCGCGCTGCGCACAGCTGAAGCGCAGCGCCATGGGCTGTCATGAGAGGTGAGACGCGGATTCGGCATCCGGTTCCGGCACGCTGGGCGGCGCTGCCGAAGGGGGACTACTCGCTGGCCGATTCCGGCTAGCGCATACACGATGCGCTGTCGCAGCGCATGAGGTCGATGTGGCGCCGCTGGATCAGGCGCACTCCTCGTGTAGTCACGCTTCTATAGTGCCACGTCCGCCCGCACCCCGTCTACTTGGGAAGACTTTCGCTCACCGTGAGAGAAAGCACGCCTGTGGATCGCGGCCGACGGGCGTCGGCCATCGGTGCGGGATGATGGAGCGATGACCGGCCCGACAGCCCTGCAGTGGCGCAACCTGCCCGCGCCGCTGCAGCAGCGGATCGGGAGTGCGGTGCGCGGCGGACCCGTCGGCTTGTACGTGCACGTCCCGTTCTGCGCAACGCGGTGCGGGTACTGCGACTTCAACACTTACACCGCCGGTGAACTGGGCTCGTCGTCGTCGCCTCAGTCGTGGTTGGAGGCGGTGCGCCAGGAGCTTGACGGTGCGGCCTCGCTCTTGGGCGGACGGCCGGTGTCGACCGTGTTCGTCGGTGGCGGAACCCCGTCACTGCTCGGTGGGGATGGGCTAGCCGTGCTCCTCGACGCTGTACGGGCTTCCTTTGATCTGCTGCCGGCCGCCGAGGTCACCACCGAGTCGAACCCCGAGTCGACCTCCCCGCAGTTCTTCGCGCGTATCCGTGAGACCGGGTACACGCGGGTGTCGCTGGGAATGCAGTCGGCCTCGGCGCATGTACTGGCGGTCCTGGAGCGCACGCACACGCCGGGGCGTGCCGCGGCAGCGGCACGGGAGGCGGCCGAGGCCGGGTTCGAGCATGTGAACCTCGACGTCATCTACGGCACGCCGGGCGAATCCGACGCGGACCTCGACGCCACGCTCGACGCGGTGCTGGCCGCGCCGGTCGACCACGTCTCCGCCTACGCGCTCATCGTCGAAGACGGCACCGCCTTCGCACGCAAAGTGCGCCGCGGCGAGCTTGCCGAGCCCGACGACGACGTGCTGGCCGCGCGCTACGAGCGCATCGACGAGCGGCTGTCAGCGGCGGGCCTGCATTGGTACGAGGTGTCGAACTGGGCGCGCGGCGATGACGGTGCGTGCCAGCACAATGAGGCGTACTGGCTCAGCGACGACTGGTGGGGGGTCGGACCGGGTGCGCACTCCCACGTGGCGGGTGCGCGGTGGTGGAACCGCAAGCACCCGGCGCGGTACGCCGGGGAGCTGTCGGAGGGGCGGTGGCCAGGTCAGGACTGGGAGGCGCTGACCGCCCAGGACCGCCACGCCGAGGCCGTCATGTTGCGTCTGCGGATGCGCTCGGGCCTGCCCATGGCCGAGCTCGACGACGAGGAACGTCGTCGAGCACAGCAGGCCGTGCGGTCGGGGCTCCTCGCCGCCGCCGGCGGCTCATTCGCGCTGACAGACCGCGGGCGGCTACTCGCCGACGGTGTGGTCCGCGACATCCTCTTCGGCTAGATCCCCCGGCTGCGGAAGTAACGGTTCGACTACGCCATAGTTCCGACAAGTAACAGTTCGGGTACGTCCGAATTCCGGTTCGGCGTGTCCGAGTCTGCTTCGCGGGTTTTCGAAACCCTGAGGGCTACGTTGAGGGTGCTTCACGAAACCAGTGAGGGAAATCACAGGAGGAAATCATGAAACGTCGACTCACCGTCGGACTTGCTGCGGTCGCTGGCGCGCTGGCCATCGGCGCAGCCGCCGCTCCCGCCGCCATCGCCGAACCCACCCCCGGCCCGGTCGTCACCGCCGGAACCGGTTCGCTCGGCATCTGCCTGTTCCAGACGACGATCCTTTCCGTCGACTTCGACTTCTGCTTCTGAGTCGAAACACGCCTGAGCGGCTGGCCCGGTCCGCCGTCGGTAGTGCGACCCGCACGTATCGACATGGCGACCGCGCCAGCCGCCGGTGTTTGTCTGGCTCCGGTACCCTCGGAATTGGTTGCACACCTGCAATTCACCGAGGAGGAATCATGAAGCTTCGGAATTCAGCTGCACTAGCCCTGGCCGGTGGCGCGTTGGCGCTCAGCGCCCTCGCCGCTCCCGCAGCGATCGCCGCCCCCGAGCCGGCCGCCACGCTTCCGGCTACCACCGTTGGTTCGCTCAACTACTGCATTTTCGACATCACCGTTCTCGGGGTGAACCTCAAACTCTGCGCCTGACAACACGCGCGGCGCGTAATCCCGCTCCGGCGATGCGTGCGGGTCTACTCTCATGGATGTAAATGCAAGTACAACCCCGGCATTCATCTAGGAGAAAATCATGAAGCGTGGAATCTCTGCTCTTGTGGCTGCCGCGGGTTGTGCCCTGGCAATCGGCGCCATTGCGGCGCCGACGGCAAGCGCCGCTCCGGAATCGAACCCGGTGCTCGCCAAGGGATCGATTTACATCTGCATCCCGGTTCCCACGCCCGGCTCGACAGTCATCAACATCTGCTTCCCGTAAGCATCTGCTTCGTAGGAGCAGCAGCGGCACCGGGTCGACGTTCAGTCGGCCCGGTGTCGTGCTGCTGCGGGGCGTTGGTCGGCCTCGGCGACCTGCTGGTCGATCGACGGGGCGCCCGGGGAAAGGTCGACAACGTCCAGGTCGAGTAGTCGGGCATGGATGATCGGCCGGTTCCGCAGTGCACTGCGCACGGCCCGGTGCAGGCCGTCCTCCAGGTAGATCTCGCCCTTCCACTTCACGACGTGGGAGAACAGGTCCCCGTAGAAAGTGGAGTCCTCCGATAGGAGCTTGTCCAGCGCCAGGACCGTCGTCACTGTCGTGACCTGGTCGAGCCGGAACTGCCGGGGCGGGATCGTGGCCCAACTGCGGGGCGACAGCCGGTGCTCGGGATAGGGCTTCCCGTCCCGCACCGCCTTGAAGATCATCGCTCCGCCGATCGCGTGGGAGTTACGCCTAGAATGGGCGTCGTACGCAGACCATAGTGCACGTTCGAGGTGCCTGCGCGAGGACGAACGGCTCGGAGGAGGACGCGAAGTGACGTCGACGGACGACCGGCGCTTTGACGTCCTGCGCGCCATCGTCACCGATTACGTCGCCACCCAGGAGCCGATCGGCTCGAAGGCCCTCGTCGAGCGTCACCAGCTCGGCGTTTCCAGTGCGACGGTCCGCAACGACATGGCCGTGCTGGAGGCCGAGGGGTACATCGCCCAACCGCACACGAGTTCCGGCCGGGTCCCCACCGACAAGGGCTATCGCCTTTTCGTCGATCGGATCAGCGAGGTCAAGCCGCTGTCGAAGGCCGAGCGCCGCGCGATCATGTCGGTCCTCGATTCCAGCGTCGATCTCGACGACGTGCTGCGGCGATCGGTCCGACTCCTCGCCGAGCTGACCCGCCAGGTCGCGGTCATCCAGTACCCCGTGCTGTCGACGGCGACGGTGCGCCACGTCGAGCTGGTGGCGCTGACACCGTCGCGACTGCTGCTGGTCGTGATCACCGACAGCGGCCGCGTCGAACAGCGCATGGTCGCGCTGAGCCGCGACGTCTCCGACGACGACGTGGTGGCGCTGCGCGACATCTTCGCCGGCGCCCTGGACGGGAAGCGGCTCGTCGACGCGTCAGCGGCCGTCGCCGACGTCGCCAACGCCGCTCCCGACACCATCTCCGACATCGTCCTCGCCATTGCCGCGGTACTGGTGGAGACCCTCGTGGAGCGCGAGGCCGACCGGCTCGTGCTCGGCGGTACGTCGAACCTGACCAGGGCCGCGGCCGATTTCTCCCCCGACAGCGGGGGCATGGACTCGGTGCTGGAAGCACTCGAGGAACAAGTCGTGGTGCTCAAGCTGTTGACACGCACGCGGCGCACCGGCGGCGTCACCGTGCAGATCGGTCACGAGACGAAGTCGGACAATCTGCGGGGTGCATCGGTGGTGTCGACCGCGTACGGTGCCAGCGGAACCGTTTTCGGCAGTGTCGGCGTCCTCGGCCCCACGCGGATGGACTACCCGAACACCATCGCGTCGGTGGCTGCGGTGGCCAAGTACGTTGGGGAGGTTCTGGCTGAGCGCTGAGCCCCCCTGACCAGGGGAGCGTCGGCGCCGCCGGCACCCGGAATCGATTGAGGATAGAAGCAGCAAGTGGCACGTGATTACTACGGCATCCTGGGCGTGAGCCGGGGGGCGGACGACCAGGAGATCAAGCGCGCATACCGCCGACTGGCGCGTGAGCTCCACCCGGATCTCAACCCCGATGAGGAGGACCGGTTCAAGGAGGTCACCACCGCATACGAGGTGCTCAGCGACCCCAACAAGCGACGCATCGTCGACGCCGGTGGCGACCCGCTGGCCGGTCCCGGGTCCGGTGGCTTCGGCGGCGGCGGGCTCGGCGACATCTTCGAGCAGTTCTTCGGCGGCGGCAGCTTCGGCGGGGGTGGACGAGGGCCCCGCAGCCGCGTCCAGCCGGGGGAGCCGGCGCTGGTCCACGTGACTCTCGACCTGGCCGAATGCGCCTCTGGGGTCAACAAGGAGATCACGGTCGACACTGCGATCCTGTGCGACGGATGTGTCGGTGCGGGCACCAACGGCAACTCCAAGCCGGTTGCCTGCGACACCTGCCACGGGGCCGGTGAGATCCAGGCCGTGCAACGCTCCTTCCTCGGTCAGGTCATGACCGTCCGGCCGTGCCCGACCTGCGGCGGGACCGGTGAGGTCATCCCCGATCCGTGTCACAAGTGCGGTGGCGACGGTCGCGTGCGCACACGGCGCACCGTCACCGTCAAGATCCCGGCCGGCGTCGAGACGGGTATGCGGGTGCGGTTGTCCGGGCAGGGCGAGGTCGGTCCCGGCGGCGGTGCGGCTGGCGACCTCTACGTCGAGATCCGCGAGCAGCGCCATGAGGTTTTCGTGCGTGACAAGGAAGACCTCCACGTGACCGTCAACGTGCCGTTCGCCGACGCCGCGCTCGGTGGCGCATTGACGATCGACGGCATTCTCGACGGTGAGAGCATCGACATCACTGTGCCCGCGGGCACCCAGCCGGGTCAGATCGTGACCATCCGCGGCCATGGCATGCCGCGCGTCAACAGCGGCGTGCGCGGAAACCTGCACGCCCACTTGGAGGTGAGCGTGCCGACCAAACTGGACCCGCGAGCCGTGGAGCTGCTCAACTCCTACCGCGATCATTCCGGCGACATCATCGAGTTGGCGTCGGCGACCTCCACCGGAACCAGCAGCGGGTTGTTCTCGCGCCTGCGCAACGCGTTCGCCGGACGCTGAGACGGCTGGCTGACACACGATGAGCCCCCCGCTGTTCTGGGTCGACGAGGCGCCGGGCGCGGGTGTGGTGGCCGAACTGTCCGGCCCGGAAGGACGCCACGCCGTCACCGTCACCCGGATCGGCGTCGGAGAGCACATCGTTCTCGGCGACGGCCGCGGAGCGTCGGCGCTCTGCGAGGTCACGGCGACCAGGGGCAAGGACGCGCTGACTGCCCGCGCGCTGGAGTACCGATTCGTCGACCGGCCGAAACCGCTGGTCACCGTTGTACAGGCGCTACCCAAGTCCGAGCGGTCCGAACTCGTCGTCGAGCTGGCGACCGAGGCGGGCGCCGACGTGATCGTGCCGTGGCAGAGTTCCCGCACCGTGGCGCGTTGGACGGGGTCGAAGGCGGCCAAGGGCGTGGACAAGTGGCGCGCGACGGCGGCGACGGCGGCCAAGCAGAGCCGTCGGGCGTGGATTCCCGAGGTCACGGATCTGGCGTCGACGACCGACGTACGAGCGCGCTGTGCCGCCGTTGTAGACGAGGGCGGTGTGATTATCGCCCTGCATGAGAGCGGGAGCGAATCCTTCCGGAGCCTGCCGTACGCCGCGGCACCGCACGTGTTGTTGGTCGTCGGACCCGAGGGCGGGCTGTCGGAGGAAGAACTCACCGATCTCGCCGCGCTGGGCGCCCACACCGTGGTCTTGGGACCGCAGGTGCTGCGCACGTCGACCGCTGCCGCTGTCGCACTGGGAGCACTCGGGGTCCTCACCAACCGGTGGGAGCGCGAGCGGGGCCGGCCCTGAAGCGGCACCGGATCGCCTACGGCGACGCCGAGTCGCAATTCGGGCACCTTTACGAGCCGGTCACCGCGGGCGACCGGGTCCCGCTGGTCGTCCTCATCCACGGCGGTTTCTTCTCCACGCGCTTCGCCTTGACCATCGAGACGGCGATCGCCCGGCTGCTGGCGCAGCGCGGCGCGGCGGTGTGGAACATCGAGTACCGACGGGTCGAGGAGGCCGGTGGCGGTTGGCCCGGGACCGGCGCCGACGTGGTCGCCGCAATGCGCGCCCTCGACGACGCGGTGCCGGCGGTGCTGCCGGCCGACCTGGCCGATCGGCTCGCCGTCGACGACGTCGCCGTCGTGGGCCACTCGGCGGGCGGGCTGCTCGCGGTATGGGCGTCGGCGGCCGTGGCCGGACGGACGCGCCGCACCCGCATCACCCGGGTCGTCGCCCAATCGGCGGTGCTGGACCTGACCGACCCGCGGGCCCGCAACCGGCCGACGCCGCGCAACCTGATGGGCCGGCACTACGACGAGATCCCCGAGCGCTATGCGCAGGCGTCGCCGATCCTGGCGCCGGTGTTCGACGCGCGCGTCGTCGCGATCCATGCCGGCGACGACGCGGCGGTTCCCGTGGAGTCGAGCCGCCGCTATGTCGAGGCCGTGAGTGCCCGCGGCCAATCCGCCGAACTGGTCGTCGTACCGGGGGAGGGCCATGACGCTTTCGTCGATCCGCGCAGCGCCTGTACCCGGCAGACGCTGCGCTCATTGGGCGTGTGACCCTTCGGCCCGGTCGCTGCGCGTCGTGGGAATCTACTCGCTGCACTCATTGGGAATTTAGTTGTCGTTCGCGGATACACTGGGCATAGCACCGACCGACCTTAAGGAGTGATGTCGCACGTGACGCAAGCCGATCAACCCCATGCCGAGACGGTGGTGGAGGTGGCGCCTGAGCGGATCATCGGATTGCTCGGCACCGGCGATGTGAATCTGCGGGTCCTCGAGGAAGTCCTCGATGCCGACATCCACGTCCGCGGCAACCGCATCACCCTCGCCGGCAGCGTC
>CAZVVS010000217.1:0-8375 GCA_964630585.1 uncultured Gordonia sp. | reverse complement strand
CACCGCGCGCGTCATGTCGACCGGACGTCGCGTCACCGGGGTGGAATTCGTGAAGGGGCCCGGTTACCTGCTGCACCGCGACGTCGGGGTGGCGACGTCGCGCGGCACCGTCCCCGTCGACATCTCATACGGTGGCGCCATTTACGCCCAGGTCGAAGCGGCGGCCGTGGGGCTCGACGTTACTCCCGCCGATCTGACCGACCTGATCGCCCTCGGCCGCGAGATCAAAACCTCATTGAGCGGAACGTCGTACGCGGCCCATCCCCACGACGACCGGCTCAGCGGGATCTACGGCACCGTGTTCGTCGCCGACGAGGGCCGCGACGGCGACGGCAACCTGACGCAGCGGAACGTGACGGTCTTCGCCGACGGGCAGGTGGACCGTTCGCCCTGCGGGTCGGGAACCGCCGCCCGCGTCGCCACCCTTTGGGCCCGCGGCCTGCTCGAGAAGGAGCAGAACCTGCTGCACCGCTCAATCGTGGGGTCACTTTTCCGCGCACGGATCGCCGCCACCGGCACGGTCGACGGGCGCGACAGCGTGATCCCCGTCGTCGTCGGGACGGCCCACATGACCGGCGAGCACGTCTTCACCGTCGACCCCGACGACGATCTCGTCCCCGGTTTCGTCCTCCGCTGACACAGCCCCCGTTCCCGAAGGAGTAGCCCATGACCCCGTCATCGACTGACGTGTTCCACGATCCGCGCAAGCGCGCCTATCTGAACCCCGAGGGCGCGCACAAGCCGTTGATCAGCACCATCTCCCCCGTCGTGCTTGACCGGGCGCGGGAGTACCGGCTCGGCCGGATCCGCGAGCAGTTGGACCGCCACGGCTACGCCGGGATGCTGCTCTACGACCCGGTCAACATCCGCTACGCGCTCGACTCGTCGAACATGGCGATCTGGACGATGCACGACCCGGTGCGGTACGCACTTATCCTGGCCGACGGACCGGTGATCATGTTCGAGTCCGACGGCGCGCTGCACCTGAGCGAGGGCCTGCCAGGCGTCGACGAGGTCCGGCTCGCCACCACGTGGATGTACCTGACCGCCGGCGATGCGGCCAAGCGGCGGGTCGAGTGCTGGGCCGCCGAGATCCGCGAGGCCCTCGGCACGGGGCGATGCACGATCGCCGCGGACCGCCTCGAGCACCCCGGCGTGACCGCCCTGTCCGCATTGGGGATCGAGGTCGTCGATGCCGGGCCACTCACCGAGACCGCGCGGTCTATCAAGAGCGACGACGAGATCGAGTTGATGCGCTGGACCATCCGGGTGTGCGAAGCCGGGATGGCCCGTGTTTACGAGGCGTCCGAACCCGGCCGTACCGAACAGGAGATGTGGGCGGAACTCCACTTCGAGAACGCCCGATCCGGCGGCGAGTACATCGAGACCAAGCTGCTCACCGCCGGCCCGCGGACCAATCCGTGGTTCCAGGAGTGCTCGTCACGGGCAGTGCAGGCCGGTGAGATCGTCGCCTTCGACACGGACATGGTCGGGCCCTACGGCTACCTGGCGGATCTGTCGCGCTCGTGGACGTGCGGCCACGTGCCGATGACGGCCAAGCAGCGCGAGCTCTACGCCGCCGCCCGCGACCAGATCGCCCACAACCTGGCGCTGGTTCAGCCCGGGATGCCGTTTGCCGATTTCAACGCGAAGTCGTGGCGGATCCCCGAGAAGTACCGGCCCTATCGCTACACCTGCGCGGTCCACGGCAGCGGCATGGCCGACGAGTGGCCGTTCATCCCACTCCACCCCGACTTCGACCCCGACTACGGCCACGGCTCTTTCGCCGAGGGAATGGTGATCAACGTGGAGAGTCTGATCGCCGAGAAGGGTAGCGAGTCGATCAAGCTGGAGACCCAGGTCCTCATCACCGCGGACGGTCCGCAGCGGATGGACTCGTTCCCCTGGGAGGACTGAACCCACGAACACGATGTCGGCGACAGCATCCACCGGGTCGGGGCCAGCCGCCGCAACGCGGCATTCCTCAGCCCTGCAGTGGGTAGCCGTTGCGGACCGAGATGGCCGCCGCCGCCTCGAGCAGCGGTCCGACCAGCTCTGGGAGGGTCTCGGCGTTGACCCGGAAAGTCGGGCCCGTGAGCGCGACGGCCGCCTCGATCGAACCGTCCAAGGCCCGGATCGGCGCACCGATGGCGGCAAGACCGGGCTCGAGTTCGTCAAAGGTATACGCGTAGCCCACCTCGCGGACCCGGTCGATCTCGGCGTGCAGCGCCGCCGGATCGACGATGGTCTTCTCGGTGAAACCCACCAGGTCGCCGGCGAGATAGCTTTCGAACTCCTCCGAGGTCATCGCGGACAAGAACACCTTCCCGCCGGCGGTGACGTGGAGGGGCTGGCGTTGACCGGTCCAGATCACCGTGGTGATCGACGACCGCCCCATCACCTGGTCAAGGGTCACCAACTCGTTTCCGTCGCGGACCGCGGTATTGACCGTCTCCCCGACCTTCACCGCGAGCTCTTCACATACTCCACGGCTCAGCGCTGCGATGTCGTGGCGCCGGACCACCCCCGCAGCCAGGTCGACCACCCCCGCCCCCAACTGGTACTCGCCCCGGCTGACCGCCTGGGCCACCAGGCCCCGCGCCTCGAGCGTTGACAACAGTCGGAACACGGTGGATTTGTGGATCCCGAGTTCCTCGGCGAGCGAACTGACGCCGTTCGGGCCGGTCCGGGCGAGCACTTGCAGGATGGAGATCGCCCGATCCACGGACCGAACGCCGACGTCGCCGTTTCTGCTCACCCGCCCAGGCTAGGCGATGTTCCCGTTCCGGGGACGAACGATCACTGCTCGATCTGTAAGTCACCCTTCGGCGTCGAGCAGCACAGCAGGATCTTGCCCGCGCGGATCTCGCGCGGCCGGATGCCGCCGTTGTGGTTCATGTCGACCTCACCGCACAGCAGCGAGGATTTGCACGTCCCGCACATCCCCTCACCGCACGCCGAGGCCACGCGGATTCCGGCCCGCAACGCGGCATCGAGAATCGTCTGATCCGGCGCACAGGTGACGGTCCGACCGGCCTTGGTGAACTCGACCGCGAAGCCGTCTGCGCTCTGGGTGGGCGATTCCGGGGGAACCGATACACTCGATGGTTCTCCCGCCGACGTGGTCGGGAAGACGAAGCTCTCCTCGTGATAGCCGGCCATGTCGTAGCGCAGGCCGTCGAGGATCTCCCGGACTGCCGCCATGTAAGGCACCGGCCCGCACGTGTAGACGGTGCGCTCGTGCAGGTCGGGCACCAGCGCGGTGAGCAGCGCCGTGCTCAGACGCCCACGCGAACCGGTCCAGACCTCGCAGGGATGGTCATCCTCACACACGTGGGTGACAGTCAGCCCGGGTACCACAGCGGCGTGCGCATCGAGCTCGCGCCGGAAGACGATGTCGGCAGGGGTGCGGGCGCTGTGCACAAAGGCGATATCGGCGTCGGCCCCCAGGTCCACGAGCGTGCGCGTCATCGACATGAGCGGGGTGATCCCACTGCCGGCAGACAGGAACAGGTAGCTCCCGGCCGCCGGCGCGGTGAGCGTGAACGCACCCCCGGGGGCCGCGACGGTCAGCTCGGTCCCGGGCACCACGGTGTCGTGCAACCAGTTCGACACCGGACCGTTCGACACCCGCTTGACCGTGATGGAGATGCGGTGCGGGCGCGTCGGCGGCGAGGAGATCGTGTAACACCGACTGACCGGCATCCCGTCGATCTCCAGCAGGAGGGTGATGAACTGGCCCGGTTCGAAGTCGAACACCGCCCCCTGGGCGCCCGGTGCGGTGACCGGCTCCAAGACGAACGATTTCACATCGTGCGTCACGTCCAGGACTGCCGCACACCGCAGCGTCACCCGATCGTCGGCCCCCCACACCGCCGGCGCGAACGGTCCGGGGTGAAGCGCGACGACGTCCGCTTCGGCTGCCATCACGGTCACTGCTCGGCCAGTTCGGCGCCGAGGCGGGTGATGTACCACGTGACGAAGGCGTCCACGTCGTCCTCGACCAGCGAGTAGGGCCCGGGCACGTAGCCGGGGTCGGTCACGCCCTGCTGGGTGCGCTCGACCAGGTCACGATCCTGCGCGTTGGTCTCTTCCCACACGTGGATCAGGTCGGGCACCTGGTAGTCGACGCCTTCGACGGCATCCGGGTGCACCAGCCAGGTCGAGCGGACCACAGTCTTGTCGGGGGCTACCGGCAGCACCGAGAAGACCACCGCGTGGTCGCCGAGCATATGGAACCAGCCGTTGGGCTGGGTGTGCATGTGGAAGTCGCCGAAGACGGGGTCGGCGACCCGACCCATCAGCTTGGTCGACAGTGCAGAACCGTCGGCGCCGTACGACGCACCCGCACCCTGCAGCGGCATGTGGTCGACCATGAAGGCGGTGGTGCGGTCGTCGAGCCGGCGGATGTGGTCCGACGGGAAGCCGATCGCATCCCGCGCCGAGGCGAGATCCCGACTGGCCCGCTCATAGCGCTCGTAGGCGTGGCGCTGGCGTGCGGGGACCGCACTCGGGTCGAAGCGATGGAACGGGAAGTAGGCGCCGAGCAATTCGGGATGGTTGGCCTCGCAGTGGTGGCACTCCCGGTTGTTCTCCATGGTCAGCTTCCAGTTCCCGTCTTCGATGATCGCGGACTGGTGCGCGACCTTCGCACTGCGGAGGTCGAACGGGAGCAGATAGGGCGCGACGGCGGCGGCGAACTCGTCGAAGTCGGCGGGCGGGTCGTCGGCGAGGCAGAGGAAGACCAGTCCTGCGACGGCCCGGACGTGTACCGGGCGCAGCCCGAACTTCGACTTGTCGAAGCCGGGTCCCTGGTTCTCGGCGAAGCGCAGCGCGCCGTCGGTGCCGTAGGTCCACTGGTGGTACGGGCAGACGATGTTGCCCACGGCCCCGCACCGGCCGTCGAGCAGCCGCGCTCCGCGGTGCCGGCAGACGTTGCGGAAGGCACGCACGTCGCCGTCGTCGTCGCGCACCACGATGACCGACTCACCGCCGAGCTCGACCGTGACGTAGTCGCCCTCTTCGGGGATCTCGGCCTCGGCGGCGACGAAGATCCAGTGCCGCCCGAAGATCAGCTCGATGTCGAGCTCGTAGATTTCGCGGCTGGAATAGAACGGTGCCTCCAGGCTGTGGCCCGGAACTCGGCGGGCAACGAGCTCGGCAGCGCGGCTGCGGGCTGAGGCTGCTGTCTGATCTACGGGTGCGGCGAGGATTCCGGTCACCATGGGCTCCTTGAAACACGGGGTGCGCCACCGGGGCGCGCAACGCTTCCCGACCCGCCCTAGGTTCCATACCTAAGTTCCATGAGATGAAACATGCGCGTCGTATGAAACATTTTGAGCCAAGCGTCAAACGCTGTCAACCGCTACGCGGGAGTAGGTCCACCCCATTGGGGGCGCCCCAAGAAACACGACCCCGCCTGATAACCAGGCGGGGTCGTGTCGGTGGTCAGCGCCGCGCTCAGCCCAGCGCGGCCTTCTCCGCGCCGATGGTCGTGTCGTCGCCGTGGCCGGTGTGCACGATGGTGTCGTCGGGCAGCCCGTAGAGGCGGTCCCGAATCGACTCCTCGAGCACCTCGCGGCTGGAGAACGACCGCCCGGTCGCACCCGGCCCGCCGTGGAACAGAGTGTCGCCGGTGAAGACGGCTTCCACCTCCGGCGCGTACAGGCACACGCCGCCCGGGGCGTGACCCGGGGTGTGGATCACCGTCAGCACGGTGCCACCGACCTCGATCTCCTGCCCGTCTTCCAAGTCGGCGTCCCAGGCCACACCCGGATGCGTCAACTCCCACAACGGGGCGTCGTCGGGGTGCAACCAGATAGGTGCGCCGGTCGCCTTCGACAATTCCGGTGCATACCGGACGTGGTCGTCGTGGGCGTGGGTGCAGACGATGGCCTTGACCCTGCGCCCATCGACGACGTCGAGGATGTCCTCGACCGAGTGCGGGGCGTCCAGGACGATGCACTCCTCGTCGTCGCCGATCACCCACACGTTGTTGTCGACGTCGAAGGTCTCGCCGTCGAGACTGAACGTGCCCGATGTGACGGCGTGGTCCACGCGCACGCCCGCTCCCCCGTCGGCGGCCACTAGATCACCACCACCGAGCGCAGCACGTCGCCGTGGTGCATCTTCTCGAAGGCGGCCTCGACGTCGCCGATGCCGATCTCCTCGGTGACGAAAGCGTCCAGGTCCAGTCGGCCGCTCTGGTACAGGTCGACCAGCATCGGGAAGTCCCGGTTCGGCAGGCAGTCGCCGTACCAGCTCGACTTGAGCGCGCCACCGCGGCCGAAGACGTCGATCAGCGGGATCTCCGGCACCGTCATCTCCGGGTTCGGCACGCCCACCAGCACCACGGTGCCGGCCAGGTCGCGGGCGTAGAAGGCCTGCTTCCACGTCTCCGGTCGGCCCACCGCCTCGACGACGACGTCGGCGCCCTCGGCGCCCGGGTAGTACTTGTCGCAGATCTCCGCGATCGCCTCGACCGGGTCGGTGGCCGACGAGTCGACGGTGTGCGTGGCGCCGAGTTCTTTGGCCTTGGCCAGCTTCTTGGCATCGATGTCGACGGCGATGACCGGCATGGCGCCGGCTAGCGCACCGCCCGCGATCGCCGCCACGCCCACACCGCCGCAGCCGATGACCGCCAGCGACTTGCCGCGCGTCGCGCCGCCGGTGTTGATGGCCGCACCCAGCCCTGCCATCACGCCGCAGCCGAGCAGGCCGACGGCGGCCGCCCGCGCCTCCGGATCGACCTTCGTGCACTGCCCCGCTGCGACGAGAGTCTTCTCGGCGAAGGCGCCGATCCCCAGGGCAGGGCTCAGCTCGGTGCCGGCCCCCTCCCCGTCGGCGATGGTCATCTTCTGCGTCGCGTTCTTCGAGTCGAAGCAGTACTGCAGGTCGCCGCGCTTACACGCCCGGCACTCCCCGCACACCGCCCGCCAGTTGAGGATGACGAAGTCTCCGGGCGCAACCTCGCTCACGTCGTCGCCCACGGCCTCGACGACGCCGGCCGCCTCGTGCCCGAGCAGGAACGGGAACTCGTCGTTGATGCCGCCCTCTCGGTAGTGGAGATCGGTGTGGCACACGCCACACGTCTGGATCTTGACCACCGCCTCGCCCGGACCGGGGTCCGGAATGGTGATGTTGACCGTCTCGACGGGGGCGCCCTTCGCGCGCGCGATGACGCCCTTGACAACCTGGCTCATGAAATCCTCTCCTTCGACTTCGTCATGTTCTGTCCATTGTGTGCCTGGTTCCTCAGGCGCGATCGCGTCGCTTCTGCGACGGCAGGCTCGACGCGATCAGTTGCTCCCCCGAGACCATATGGGCAATGCGGCCCATCCGCCGCTGAACGGCGGCGATCTCGCGCACGGTCTGTTCGATCACACTGCGCTCGATTGGCGACAATTCGTCAAGGTCGAGCAGGTCGTCGGGCACTTGCCCGGCCTCGCATTGCCGGAGTTGGTGCTCGAGACGGAGCAGCTGCAACTCCTCGAATGCTTCGACGAGTCGATTGGCGGCACTGTTCGGGAGCACTTTCGACCCGGCAGCGGCCTTGAGCCGGTTCGTCGTGTGCAATTCGGTGGATCCCACGCTCAGCGCAGCCCACCGGGCGACGTTCACGATGGGCAGCAGTCCCCGCCCCTTGCTGTCGAAGACTTCTCCACGACCGGTGATCCGATCCTTCACCGAGGCGATCCGGGCCCGTCGCGACAACGAATCGGTGAGCAGCAGCCCCACGGTCGCTGGATGCCGGTTGAAATCACTGAAGACACGGGCCGGTTCGGGCAGCCCGGGATCACCGTAGATGGGTCTGGCGTCGGCCAGGAGGCAAGCCATGATGGTGCCCTGGTCCTGCTGGGGTCGCGTCAACCATCCCTTGGCGGCGGCGCGCCACTGTGAATCGGTGCGCGAGAAACCCTGGTGCGAGGGAAACGCCTGGTGGGTATCGACACTGATTCCACACCGGGTGAGAACCTCACCCACCACGCCGAATGCCTCCCGGTAGCGGGGGATCTGCTCTTCGTACGCATCGTCAAAGGTGACTGCCGCGTCGACATCGGAGGACGGCACGGCCTCGCGGCGCCCGTTGCTCCCCAGGGACAACCATGTGAACGCTTCATTCGACAGATCGTCGAACTCCTCGAACACCAGCACGATCGCCTTGCGGACGATCGAGTCGACGATTGCCGAGTTCACGGCGATCACCCGGTCCACGGACAGGCCGCGCGACAGGACGTCGGACAGCAGGCCCGGCACCTTGCGTGCGTGTGACACGAGCGCTTCGGTTGTGTGCGCCTGCCGGATCCGTTCGTTGACGCTGGCGCCGGCCGTGGTCGGTGCCAGCATGAAGTCGCGTTCGCCAACAGCGCCTTGCA
>CAZVVS010000216.1:0-8380 GCA_964630585.1 uncultured Gordonia sp. | reverse complement strand
TTCATACCGGGCCACGACCGTCGACCCCATCAGGGCCACTCTCGAGAGTGCCTACGACAAATGCCTCGACCACACCGTAGCCGCTGCCTTCAACACGGCAGCCGCCAACAGCGCCCCTGCGAGCGCAGCTCTCACCCCTTACCACTTGCGCACGGCCACATTCAGCCTCAGGCCGAGCATCGAACTGCTCACTCGGGCTGGGCCGTCCACCGGGCTCCACGGAGGCCGCCGAGCCCGGGATCTCGGGGGTCCGGGTCCATGGCCGTCCGCCGAGGTCTGGGCTGATCCGGCGACTTGGTCGTCAACTTGGTCGTCAAGACCAGGCCCGGTCGGAGCGGTCGCAGGGCGTCCGAAGGCGGCAGGCAGGCAGTGACGGTGCGTACGGCTCGCAGGGGGTGACAAGAAGGTGGCAAGGAGACGGCCTCATCAACATCGCCGGATGGCAGTCAGACGCCATGCTCCGCCGCTTCAAGGGCAGCGCCGCCCTCGGGCGAGCCCAACTGACGCACCGTTCTCCAACTCCCCGTGGCGGCGGCTGTAGCTCGCCTCCCACCGGGGTTCGTTCCCGTTTGCCGTGGCCCTCGCCGCGGGTAACGCGGTTGGGTTGACCGTGCACCAACCGCCTGCCGATCTGACGAGACCTCACTCTCCCCTGCTGGGATCGCGCCGAAAGGCCGCGCCCTTGCGGTTCTCCATCTCTCCATGGGCTCTCGGCAACTCACCTTGCCTGCCGATCGAGACGCGGCTCCAATTGAGCTATGCCCAACGAGCCCCTCCGCCACCGTAAGCCCCAGGGCTGGCTCGACCTACTGGGGATCTATCTGGTGCTGCCCGTCATGCTGCTGCTCTTGCTCGGCTGCATAGCCCTATCGGTGATCTTCACGGACTAGATCTCTTCTCGCGCCCTGACGCGCCCATCCAGCACACCGGGACTCGCCCTCAGGAACGTCACGGTCGGCGTAGATGCAATGCTCTGTCGGCGTAGATGCAATGCTCTGTCGGCGTAGATGCAATGCTCTGTACCGCTCGCTCCGCTACTACTTTATCGGACATGATTCCGATGAACAGGGGCTTGGCGGGCGTCGCAGCACTGCTGTTGGCGTTCGGTGTGGTGGCTGGATGCTCAACGTCGTACGAGGATCCGTCCGACTCTGGACCGAGCAACTTCTACGGAGGCGACGGGGACGACCTCGATTGCAGCGACGTCGGAGGGCCGGTGAACGTTGGGGGAAACGACCCAAACAACCTTGATGCCGACAACGACGGCGTTGGGTGCGAGGGCGGCTGACCGGCTGCGTGCGGCGGAGACACTGACCAGCGCCACCGATGCTCTGGGGCGCACCATGGGTGGGAGTTGCTGATGGCGACCGATGGCGACCACCCACGCCCCCACCAGAGGGTCACCGGAGCAGAGCCACCAGGCGGCCTTCCGCGACAGGACCGGGTCAGGGTCAGCCGGCGGCAGTGGTCGTGGCGGTGGTGTCGCCATTGGCACCGTCGGCGCGGGGAATGACGGCCCCTTCCTCCGGGTCGACGGTGAAGGTGGCAACGTTGCAGTCGTCGGTCCGTTCCGAGGTGACTGTGTAGGCGTCGCCGTCGACGGCGAAGGCGATCGCAGCGACCGAAGTGGGGTCACAGTCTTCGCCGATGGTGTCAGCGAAGTTGGAAGCGCCGGTGTCTGTGAGGATGACGGTCACTTCGCTGGGGGTCTTGGGGAGGACCTCGCCGGCGTCGAGGTGGGTGGCGTCCGGTGCGTTGGAGCCCCAGGCGAACAGGGCGAGGCCGACCGCGGCGAGGATCGCTCCGCCCGCCATGCCGACGCGTGCGTCGTCGTACGCCTGCTTGACCCGGAAGAACGACGCGACCTCCAACACGTCAGCTCGGATCGCTTCAAGCTTGCGAAGAGAGGCGGTTTCGCCGGCGAGCTGGGCGGCCAGTTCTTGGGCCTTGTCCTTCTTGGTGGTGTCGCTGCCGGGGTCGCCGAGCTGGATGATCTCGTCCCAGGTGGCGTTGGCCGCGGCCGACGCGTCTTGGAGCTCCTTGTCGAGCCGGTCGAGGGGCTTGCTGCGGCGCAGGACGGGGTCGTTGTTGACGGTGGTGGCGGCCAGCGAGTTCGGGTGGGTGGTGAGCCATTTGAGGCTGACGCTGCTGCGGGTTGCGACGGTCGCGGCGGCGGCGATGGCCCACACCACTCCGACCACCCCGGCCAGGTAGCCCACGATCGTGGCTGAGAACCGGGCGCAGTCATCGACGGTCAAGTCGCCGATGCTGCCCAGTTGTAGCCCGGCGGCAAGCAGGGCCCCAACGGCCGCGAAGGCGGTGAGGATGGACTGGGCGGACGCCCGGATCCGCTCGGCGGCCTTCTCCAACGGCCGCTGCGCTGCCGGTTCCTTGGTGTCGGCGGCCATCACTCGACGCCGGGTTCGTCAATCGGCTCGATGTCGTCACCCAGGTCGCCGGAAACGACCCGGTCCACGGCGGCGTCGAGGTCGATGAGGTCGAGCTCGCCGACGATCTGGAACGCCTGGTAGCCGCCACCGGCTCCCGGGGGGGGCGGGATGGTCCACGTCGTCGACCCCCCCGGCTGGCAGGTGACCACGACATCGATCCCACCGATAGTGGCCTTCAGGGACTTGCCGCACTCCACGGTGAAGGCGAGCGTCGGGTCAGCCATGGCTGGTTCCTCCTCGGTTTCGGTCAACGCGTTTGTGGTGGTCAGGTGGCTCCGGTGACCTCGAAGCGCAACAGGGCCTCGTCGGAGCAGTCGTGGACCCACTGGGCCGGGTCCGCGGCGGCGTCCCAGCCGTGGACTTGCACCTCGGCACCGGCAGGGTCGGCGGTGAACTGCAGGTTGTGGGCGGCCATGACGTGGTCGAGGTCGACGGGTGGGTCGGGACTGGCCGGGCCGTTCCAGAACGTCGCCGGCGCGCCGACTTGGCCAGGTGTCGCATCCGGGTCCCCGAGGCGTACATGGCCGTCAGGCGGGCGATCTCACCGGCCGGCGTGATGTCAGGCGAATGGAACCCGATGTCGGTGCCGTCCGATTTGAAGTCGCCGCACACGATCAGGTTCGCGGCTCCCGGGCGGGTCGCGTCGAGCTTCCGTTTCAGGCGTGTCGCCCTGTCGTGTTGGTAGTCCCGCACCGCGAAGTCCATCAACCCGCCCGCCGCCCTCAGGGCTGCGACATCAGCGGCAGTCTCACCGGTGCGTTGCTTACCGAACCACTCGACGTTCCACGACACCACCGAGAACATCCCGCGCGCCCCCAAGAAGCCGCACCACGAACCCTCCCCAACACCGTAGCTGACACCCGGCTCCTATGCCGAGAACGGTCTATTGACACGGCCCTTCGGGTGCTCGCGGCTACCGGCATTCCACTGAGCGTCGCTATGTCGCGGCGGTAAACATGGCTGTACAGTCCACTGCCATGGCAACAATGACCGACGAGCACAAAGCCGCACTCGCCGAGGGCCGCAACCAGGGACGAGCCGTGCGGGCCTACCTCGAGGCCCTCGAGGGCTCGAAGCCCAAGCCGGGCCGCAAGCGCACCCCCGAGTCAGTGGCCAAGCGGCGCGAGGCTGTCGAGGTGCAGATCCCTGACGCCGACCCGGTGAAGCGCCTGCAGCTGATCCAGGAGCGGATGGACCTCCAAGCCGAGCTCGACACCAAGGAAGAGATCGTCGATCTCGCGGCGGTGGAGAAGGAGTTTGCGGTGGCGGCTAAGCCGTACAGCGAGCGCAAGGGAATCTCCTACGCCGCCTGGCGTGAGATCGGCGTGCCGGCCAGCGCCCTGCGAGCAGCAGGCATCTCCCGCTCCAGCTAGAGGCCGCCCTCAAGTGAAGTTCTGTCGGGCCCACCGGGACGGCACGAGCCGGCCTGCTGTGAACGGTGAAGGGCGGTCCACGGTCGCTAGATAACTGCGGTCGGCCCGCCGCGCAGCGTCGAGGGCTCGATTCTCTGGGGTGACCCCTCTGCCTTTGGTTCGGAAGTATGCGGCGTAGAAGCCCGCCGCCCAGGTCGTTGCCTCATGCCAGCCCACGGCCCGCTTGGTGCCGATGTAGGTGAGGGGCCCGGGGAGGCAGTCTCGCACGGCCCGCTTGAATGCCCCCGTCGAACTCGAGCAGGCGTCGGCGATCACTGCCGACGCCTGGATACCGCCCCCGTCTTGCGAGGCGAAGTGAGAGGCCATGTCGTCGAGCCGAAAGACCGAGGCACCGTCATCGCTGGAGAACGAGACTTCCTCCGGCGTGTTGTCGCCGTGCCCCATGATGTGCAGCACGTCGGCCGGCGCTTGGAGAGCCTCGGCCACGACCCACCAGTTGCGTGTGCGGACGTAGTCGACCTCGGCGGCCGGGTGATCGGCCCAGTCCACAGTCAGCGACCCGATCACGCCCTGAGCGAACGTCATCGACTGCGCGAAGTCCTGGTCGAGACCCAGGTCAACCAGGCGAACGAGAGCAGGTCTCACAGGCGCAGCCTCCATGTTGTGAACGGACCGAGTCGACGCGCAGCCGAAGACACTTCACCACACAAGGCGACCGCACGCCCCGGCCCGTGAACAAGGTCGAGGTACACGTCTCCAACAGCCGTCGTTGTTTGAGTAACACGGACGTATACTTGATTCTCCACCCATCAAGAGCGGCTCGAGGGAGGGCCAGGACTTCAGCGGTCAGTTGGGTGATGGCGCTGGGTCGGGTACCAGCCAGCCGGCACCGGTCGAGGTTTCCGGGGGTGCGATTGACTGGGTCGCGGTGACTGCCGGCGTGAGGCACACGTGCGCCCGAAAGGCCACTGGCCGGCTCGACTGCTGGGGCTCCGATGGGTCCGGCCAGCTCGGCAACGGCGCAGGGTCGAGTACCAGCCAGCCGGCACCGGTCGAGGTTTCCGGGGGTGCGACCGATTGGGCTGCGGTGGCCGTAGGTGGGAGCCACACGTGCGCTCGAAAGACCAGCGGCCGGCTCTACTGCTGGGGCTTGGATGAATCCGGTCAGGTAGGCAACGGTCACAGCGCCACCAACCACAACCCGTCGGCACCAGTCCAGGTCTTCGGGGGTGCGACCGATTGGGCCGCGGTCGCCGCAGGTGGGAGCCACACGTGCGCCCGCAAGACCAGCGGCCGGTTCTACTGCTGGGGCTATGACCGCCTGGGCCAAGTAGGAGACGGCGCGCCGTTCCGTCAGAGGGAGATGCCCGTCGAGGTCTTCGGCGGTGCCACTGACTGGAGCGCGGTGACCGCCGGCCTCAACCACACGTGCGCCCGCAAGACAGCGGCCGGCTCTACTGCTGGGGCCACGATCGCAGCGGCCAGTTGGGTGACGGAAACGGGGTCAGCGTCGGCCGCCCCGCACCCGTTCAGGTCGCCTAGCGTGCCGTAGAACGCAGGCAGGGGTGGACGCCATGTAGCGGAATGTGTCGCACGGGATCGCTCGTCGGAGTGTGTGTGGCTTAGCGGCCCGGAATCGCGCAGAACACGCCACGACAGCCCAACCCCGCAACCACCGTCCCAGCCACGAACCGCACAGCCAACGCTCGGGACGTTAACCCCGTCGACTGCTCGATGTTTGCTGCCGACCAATCGGGTCTGCGACTCCAGCGCCACAAGCGCCCTTGCTCAACACAGTCCTCTAGGATCGCACCGAGCACCCCACGCTCCGAGTATCCGACGAGTTGATCATCTCGATCAATGCGAGCAGGCGGTGGCCAGACAGGGCCTTCTAGGCTGGATCCACGGTCTTGCGTCGGAATGGTCGGTCGGTGATGTCGATGTCTCGGTATTCGCTCACCCAAGTCCGGCGGAGTCCAGAGAATCTGTGTTCAGCGGACACGACGACGCGCAGCCAGTTGTCGGAGCTTGTGATGTTGAACCACCGGTTGAGCGGCGTTGATTCCATACCCAGGATCACTGCGTCTTCAGCTCGTATCCCTGTCGCTCTAGCCAGTGCCGCCTCAAGGTCCAACTGGAGTAGTCGGTTGGCCCCTTTCCGAAGCAGAACGATCCGGTCGACACCCAGGGGAACCTTGATGATCAATCGGTTACCCGGTCTACCCGCCTTGTCCGGAATGTACCCACCGATCGAGAAGTATGCGTCTGTCGAGATGTTCACTGCATCAGATCGAAGGAAGGGTACTCGATGGCCAAGGTTGGCAACCTTGATTCGATATACGTACTTGTCGGAGGTGCCGCTGCGCAACCGCCGACTTATCACAGTCGAGACAGCCAATCGGGGTCGGAGAAGAACCTGGACAGTCCACCAGGCCAGGACGTTGATGGTGAAGCCGAGAACGACCGTACCGAGAAACTGCATCAGACCATGCCCCTATCTGATGGTAAGCGTTTTCGCCCGCTGGTGACCCGCTCTGCCGACTCGGTATGGGACGATCACGGACGGCCCATTCGCACTGTGCATGGCCTCAGGTGCGCTCAGCACTCGGGGTGATGCGCTCGCTCGGCGCGTCGATGGCAGCCCGGATCTCCTGAGCGAGTCGCTTCATGAGCGCAATGCACTGATCGTGGTGCGCGCCGAACACGGTGAGCGGTATCGAGCGGTCCCACGTGTCCCACAACGCATCGGAGACCCTGCCGCCGACGGTGGCGGCCAATTCGGTCACGAACCGCCGCCCGACCTCTTCGGGCACGCCGACAGCGGCGAGTTGCTGGTTCAGCCAGCCGGGCTCAGCGGTCCCGTCGGTCCACAGCACGAGCACCGTCTGCCGGCGGCCCGAGCCGGCGTTGGGACGGGTCTTGATGACACAGCTCGCCGCACCGAAGGTGAGGTCGAACAGATCGATCGGGCGGACCTCGTCGAGGAGCCGGTGCGCCACCTCGACAGCGTCAGGGGCTTTGGCTGCCATCTCGGCGAAGAACTCGTCCTCGCTGAGCCGAGCCCGCCGACCGGCCCCTCCCTCACCGCCGGGTGACGGCAGGTCGATGCTCACGGACACGTCGGTGCCGGGTGTGGTGTGGACCGACACCACGGCGCGTTCGATCTCAACGGTCCGCGCGACCACGGTCGGGACCACCAGTTGGGTGTCGTTGTCGATGTCGTAGAGCTGCAACTCGACCAGGGCGAGCTGGAACCGGGACTGGGGCGCTTCCTGCACGTAGTCGGCGAGACGCTCGACGCCTTCGCGGATGCCGTCACCGGCCACGACGAGCAACAACCGCCCGGCCCGCAGGTTCCGGGTCACGGCATCAACGAACCGCCCCTCGCTGCCAGGGCCGTCGGACTGGTCGTGCACGAGGCCCCAGAGGCCCTCCGGGTGCCCCGACGCCTTCGCAGCGGCGTCAAGGTCCTCGTAACCCCAACCGCTGAGCTCCTTGGCGTAATCGAGGATCTGGCCGACCACCTCCCGGCGGGCCTCAGGGTTGCGCCACAGCTTGGTCTCGACGATCGTCACCAGACCGGCCGGGCTCACAAACAGCACATCGATCGGCCCTGCCGCCGTCTGGACTTCACGGCCGACCGTGCGGGGCGGAGCGAAGCTCGGATCGATGTCCTCGACGGGAAGGACCTCGGGGTGGTCCGCCAGCAGAGACTGCAACCGGCCCTCGCTCAGCTCAACGCTGGCGAACCCGGACCGCTCGAGGCGACGGCCGTTGCCCCGCTCGATGAACATCGGTGTCCCGTCGCGCCGGTCAGCCATGGTCCGCACCTTCCCCGTCGTGCATCGTCGGTCCTCCGATCCCCATGGAGTGCGATCAGCTTGATTCTCGCCTCGGCACCGCCTGCGGGTCATCCTGCCAGGCTCCGAAAGACCGTCAATGCGGAGCACTCCGAGGGTTCCATTGCCGCTGGCGTCCTATCGGATCGGGTGGAGCAGTGAGGCAACTGCAGCGGTCAGCCGTCGGTGAGGGCTCGTCGGGGGATCCCGGGCGACGCAGCGGCCTCAGCCCCTTGCCGCACCCCGCTCCGATCCGAAGAGCCGCTAAACGGCCCGCCTCTCCAAAGGAGTCCACGAGGGCCAGGCGCACGACCACCGCGCCAGCTGAACCGTCGACCACCTCGAGCGATCTCGACAGGCGTGCCGTAGCTGAGGAGGGTGCGCCATCGCGACATCTCGTCACCGCACACGTGCATGGCGGCCAGCCTCGAGGGCTGCCCCGCCGGGAGTTGAGCCGGGCCGCGGGCTCAGGGGGGTGTGAACCGTTGGATGCGGTCGTTGCCGGTGTCGATGACGTAGATGTTGCCGTTGGGACCGGCCGCGATCCCTGTGGGGCGCCGGAACTGGCTGTTGGCGTCACCCAGGGCGCCCCATTGGGTGAGGAGGGTCCCCGTCGGGGAGAACGCCTCGATGGTGGATCCTGGTGTGGTGGTGTAGGGCACCCCGGCGTCCGAGACGTAGACGTTGCCCGAGGTGGGGTCGACGGTGATCCCGCCGA
>CAZVVS010000215.1:0-8396 GCA_964630585.1 uncultured Gordonia sp. | reverse complement strand
GATTTGTCGTCGAAACGGGTCCGCTCGGTGTCGCCGAACGATTTCGACATGGTCGGCGAACAAATGCGCGCGGGCACCGATGCCGTGTGGGTGATCGGGGGCGGCAAGTCCGGACTCGACACCGCCCACTCGCTTGTTTCCGAGTTCCCTGATCGGGAGGTACATCTGGTTGCCGGGAGCGGAACTGTATTCATCAACCGCGACGTCGCGTTCCCGCGCGGATTTAGCGGCCGCTGGTTCAGCGGCACGCGCGCGACCGCGTTCCTCACCGAGGTGGCGCGGCTCTTCGACGGCACGAATCCCGAGCGGCTGATGGAGGAGTTCGCGAACAACGGTGCCATCGGTGTGGTCGAGAATCCGCGACATCACGTCTTCGGTGTCATCTCCGAGCCGGAGGTCGCGCTGGTGCGCGACAAGCTCCGGGGTATCCACACCGACCACCTCGTCGACGCGGTTGACCGAGGCGACGACGTAGAGCTGCTCTTTCGGAGTGGGCAGAGCACGACGATCCCGGCGGGCAGTTGGATCGTCAACTGCACCAGCTACCTCGGTCAGACCCCGGGGCCGTACCGCCCGTACACGTCTGCGAGTGGTGCGGTAGTCCGGGTGATTCCGCAGTCCGCCACGTTCTATCTGACATCGTTCGCCGGGTACTTCCTGACACACCTCGCGTTCCTCGAGAAGCTCACAGAGACGCCGCTCTATGAGATCGACATGAACGAGCTGAACAAAGAATCGCCTGAGATCCTGCCCTGGGCGATGTACACGCAGGTGGTATACAACCTGGGCCTCATCGCCGACGCAGTTCCTGTTTCGGTCCTGAATGACTGTGGGCTGAGCTTCGATGGGTGGTTTCCCAAGCCGCGCCAGATGGTCGGTGCGATGCGCTTCCTGGCGGGACGCAAACGGGCGCGCCCGCACCAGGAGCAGGTGCTGGCCGCGGTGCGCGAGCGATACGGCGTGCGCTGCGGGCCATTGGAGCCGGCTCGCGTCTGAGCGCAGGAAGATCCCCTCCCGGTTTCGCCGACCCACCGTCGATGGATGTTGGTTCGACGAAACGGTGCGGGGCTTGGCTGGGTATTGTTCTATTTAAAATAGAACTATAGAATCAAGGAATGTTGATCCGGATCGATCCCGCAGACCGGGCCGCGCTGCATGAGCAGGTCGCCGCCTCGGTCCGCGGTGCGGTGCGCAGTGGGGAAGTGGGTCCGGGTGAACGGCTCCCGACGGCCCGCGACGTCGCGGCGTCCCTCGACATCAACATGCACACCGTTCTGCGCGCGTACCAAACCCTGCGCGACGAGGGCGTCATCGAACTGCGGCGCGGTCGTGGTGCCGTCGTCGCCGACAACGCCGCCACGACCGCCGCGTTGGCCGATGCCGTCGACCATGTCCTCGACGTCGCACGACGCCACGGCGTCAGCACTGAGTCACTGATCCAGACCATCAACGAGAGGAGCTCCCGATGAGCACCGACCCGACCGCCACGACCATGCCGCGACTGCGGCTGATCATCCAGCTCGCGCTGACCTGCCTGGTGATCGGTGCGATCGGCACGGTGGTCATCGCGCTGTGGCGCGACAGTCTGCCTGACCCGGTGGCCACCCACTTCGGTACGTCGGAAGCCAACGGCTTCACGTCGCTGCCCTGGGTGATCGCCCAGCCGTTCATCGTCGGTGCCGTGTGCGCAGCGGTCGGCGCCGCACTCCTGATGACCGCGGTGCCGCGATCACTAGCCCAGTGGGTGACAGGCGGGATCGCGGGGCTGGCAGCCGGAATCGTTGTCCTGGTGTTGACGATGGTGGGTCGTCAGCGGGGTCTGGCCGACGCCGCGCTGGCCACCTTCTCGCCGTGGGCGATCGTGCCGGCGATCGTGGCCGGCGTCGTAGTGGGTGCCTTGCTCGCGCGGCTGGTGCCGCTGTGGAGCGAGCCGGACTCGCCGTCGGGCGGCGGCGAACGGCCGGTGGCGCAATTGCGGGACGGGGAGCGCTTCGTCTGGACGCGGCGCGCGTCATCGACTCTGGCGACAGCTGCCCTGATCGCCGTGAGCGCGGTGCCACTGTGTGTCGTCGGCTGGGTGACCGGAATGCGCCTGCTATTCGTAGTTGCGGTCATCCTCGTGCTTATCGGCGCGGTGATGTGGTCGGTGCGCGTGACGGTGAACCGGCAGGGTGTGACGATCCGTTCGGGCTTGGGTTGGCCCAAGATCGCCGTCGCGATGGACGAGATCGACCACGCCGAAGTCGTCGAGGTAAACGCCCTGCGGGACTACGGCGGATACGGCTACCGCATCGGCGTCACCGGTCCTCGCAAAGGCACCAAGGGATTCGTCCTGCGGTCGGGGAGTGCGTTGCTGCTCATCAAGCGCGACGGTGCCGGCGTGGTCGTCGTCGTCGACGATGCGGCGACCGCGGCCGGCCTGGTCAACGCGGTCTGCGCGGCCCGGTAGTCCAAAGCCCCACCGCGTTTCGTCAACCCAGCGTCGATCGACGCGGGGTTGACGAAACCGTGGTCGGTTGGTGCATGTGGGAACGCCACGGTCTGAGGATCCCGAGCAGCGAACCGTCGTGCAGCGTGGGCCACGTCCAGCGGAGCATCATGTAGCCGGCCGCCCGGATGTCATCTTCGCGCGCTTTCTCGCGCAGGATGACGTCGGCGATGTCCTCTCCGGGGCGAAGTAAGCGGCCGTACTTGATCTTTCCGTCGAACTCGGCGACGAGCCTGGGGCCAAGACCGAAGTCGCAGCGATACTCACGGCCACTGATGCCGCGGACCCATTGCTGCACGCGGGGCCGGGGGAGGCCGGCGGTAAGGATTTGCGCGCGACTCCACGATTCCCCGACGCTCTCCGACTCCCCGTCGGCGAGCTCGATGGCGCGTCGGGCTGGACGAACCCCCCGTCGTCGAACGGCAAGGGCATCGCGCATCGTGTCGCGGTCGGCCCCACGCCGCAGCGACGAATCGAAAACGGTGAGTGCCTGCGCGAAGCTGCCCATCGTCGCAACGTCGACAGCGGTGCGCGCCAGCGACGTGACCGCGATACCGTCGACGCTCACGACCTCGTCGTCGCGCAGGGTCGACTGGTGGACGTGGCGGTTCGAACGGATCCCGCCGCCACGCCCATCGGTCGTGGTCACGTGCACACGACGGTGGTCCGGCGACAGGGTTGGAAGTCGATGGACCGCCGCAGCCGAGGTGTGACTGAGTGGCAGAGCGTGGTCGGCGGAGGACGTGGCCACGGCGATCGACCGCAAGCGGAACAGCTCCTCACGGCCCTTCGCGTCGTCGAACGCTTTGCTGTTCGGCACGTATACGCCCGGGGTAAGGCGCAGAAGTGCGCCGCGTCGTACCGCCGCGCACAGCTCGTCGTCGGAGATATCGAAAGCGAGGGCGGCGGGCCGTCGGATCAGGCCGTGGCGGTCGACGGGGAAGACGGTCATGCGGGGTTAGACGCAGGCCGGTGTCGAACGGTTCCATCCGACCATCGCCGACGTGCACGTGCCGTCCACATGGTTGCGGGTCTGAACCCCCACCGTTTCGTCAACCCAGCGTCGATCGCTGCGGGGTCGACGAAGCCTGTGGTGGGTCAGTGCATCGCGCCTAGACTTTGTCGATGACCGACGACATCCGCGTCCTTGCCTTCGACACGTTCGGCACCGTCACCGATTGGTTCACCGGGATTTCCGGCGCGGTCGCAGCGGCCGTACCCGGCGTCGACGCCGCCGAGTTCGCCTGGCGCTGGCGCGGCAAGTACGTCGTGATCCTGGCCAGCGTGGAGTCCGGCGAGCTGCCGTGGCGTGGTCTCGACGACCTGCAGACCGAGACACTGCACGAGGTGGCATCCGACTTGGGCCTCACCATCGGCGACGACGACGCACTGCGACTGGTGCGGGCATGGCGCGAGATCCCCGGCTGGCCGGATGTTGCGGGTGGCCTGGCGCGGCTGCGCACGAAGTTCACGGTGTGCGCGTTGAGCAATGGCAGTGTCGCGATGCTGACCGAGATGTCCAAGCGCAATGGTTTCGGCTGGGATTTCATCGGCGGTTCGGATCTGTGGCACCACTACAAGCCAGCCCGCGAAGTCTATTGCGGCTTCGCCGAACTCATGGAGGTCGAGCCAAATCAGGTGTTGATGGTGGCCACCCACCAGTCCGATCTCGACGCCGCCCGTGGATTCGGTTTGTGCACGGCGTTCATTGAACGTCCGCAGGAATGGGGCAGTGTGCCCAAGGATGATTCGGGTTCACCGCACAACGACTTTCACGCCAAGGATCTGAATGATCTTGCCGCACAGCTCATCCCGCCGGATTAGTGCGGCGTCTGAATCCATCGCCGTTTCGTAAACTCAGCGTCGATCGATGCTGGGTTGACGAAATAGCGGCGGCTTACTGCGGGTCGCGGGGTACCAGCGCGAGCGCGAGCAGCGGAGGCACCGCGCACAGGGCATAGGCCCACGCGTATCCGTGGCCCTCGATGATCCGTGCGATCAGGGGGACCGCGGCGGCACTGAGTATGTACTGGCTGGTGTTCTGGATGGCCAGGCCGCGGCCGCTCCACGCCGGGCCCGCGTACTCGGCGATGGCGGTGAACGCCAGACCGTTGTCGGCGACCACCACGATCGATGCGGCAACCATGACCAGCACTGCGACCGGCGAACCGATGGCGTCAGTGGTCGCCAAGGCCGCCATCAGGAGTGCGGCCAGCGTAGCGATGATGCGGATCGGGCGCATGCGCGAACCCCACCGATCCGACCAGCGGCCCGCGGCGATACGGCCCAGCGCGGCGACGACCTGCGTCGCAGTCACCGCCACGCCGGCCTGCAGCGGCGGCCAGTGCCGCGCGATCATCAACCAGGCCGGCACGAACGTCCACAACGCGACCTGCGGCACCACCAGCAGGACACTCACCGCGTGGACCCGCACCAGGAAGCTGCTGCGCCGGTACGGGTTCGGGGCGTCGGTTCCGGCCGCCGACGCCGCGTGGGGCGGGTCCACGATCGTCAGTGCCGTAGCGGCCAGGGCGATGACCGCGACGACGACGAAGACGGCGAATCCCGCCGTCGCTCCGAAGTGTTGCGCCAAAACGGGGACCGTGAGACCCGTGACGCCGACGCCCAGCGGTTGCGCCATCTGGCGTATGCCCATTGCGGTGCCGCGCTGATGCGCCGGGAACCACCCGACAACGATGCGCCCGCTCGCCCCGTTCGTGGAGGCGGAGACCGCGCCACCGGTGAACAGGCCCAGCCAAAGCCCCCAGGTCGGTGCTCCGAGGGCCGATGCCACGGTGGTCGCTGCCGTCGCCACAACGGTCAGCGACAGCGACAGCAGCAGGATGCGCCGCTCGCCGACCCGGTCGAGCGCCCACCCCCACAGCACCGTCGTCGCAACCATCCCGACCATCGGCGCCGACGCCAAAACCGACGCCGCGGGCAGGCTCATACCGTCGGCGTGCAGCCGTGGGATCAGGAAGGCAACGCCGCTGGCCAGACAGGTTGTCGCCATCGCGGCCAACAGTGACGTGGCCAGGATCACCCAGCGGCGGGCGTCGGACATGGTGCCCGATGTGGACTGCAAGGTCTGCTCCCCTTCATCGTGTGTGGTCCGCTACCTGCGAGAACCTGCTGTCCGGCAAATAGGTTTGCCGATTGCTGTCCCAACTAGTGAGACATTCATTTCACAGTTTAGAACTGTGCAAGCTGTTTGTGCATTCGCGTTCCCGTCCAATGGGACGATAGGCTGGCCCAATGCGACTAGGACGACTCGCCACCCGCGACGGGGTGGTTTTCGCAGCGATCGAGGGCGAATCGGGGGCAGAAACGGCCCGCGAGATCGCCGAACACCCCTTTGGCACCCCGACGTTCACCGGCCGCACCTGGCCTCTCGCCGACGTGCGGGTCCTCGCCCCGATCCTCGCCACCAAGGTCATTTGCATCGGTAAGAACTACGCCGCGCACGCGGCCGAGATGGCGGCCGCCGCCGGGAGCGAAGCGAGCGGGGCGGATCAGTCCAGTGCGCCTCCCGCTCATCCCGTCATCTTCATGAAGCCCAACACCGCGATCATCGGACCCGAGGCGCCCATCGTTCGACCGCCCTCGTCGGACCGGGTCGACTACGAAGGCGAGCTGGCCGTCGTGATCGGGCGGCCGTGCAAAGACGTGCGCGCCTCGGATGCCGCTGCATCGATCCTCGGCTATACCGTCGCCAACGACGTCACCGCACGCGACCAGCAGAAGATCGACGGCCAGTGGACCCGCGCCAAGGGCTACGACACCTTCTGCCCGCTGGGGCCGTGGATCGATACCGACTTCGACCCGTCAGACGCGGTGATCCGCACCGAGCTGACCGGCCTCGACGGTCAGACGACGGTCAAGCAACAGTCGCGGACCTCGTTGATGCTGCACAGCGTCGGCGAGATCGTCGAATGGGTGTCGCGCGTGATGACGCTGTTGCCCGGCGATGTCATCCTCACCGGCACTCCCGAGGGCATCGGCCCGATGGTCGCCGGGGAACGCGTCTCGGTGACCGTCGAGGGGCTCGGCACCCTCTCGAACCCGGTGGTGGACAAGTGAGCCCGCATCGCCGCGGTCATCGGCCGGCCCCGCCCGTCAGCGCGCAGATCAACGGGATCACGTTGTCCTACGAGGACTCCGGTGGCACCGGCGATCCGGTCGTGATGGTGATGGGCACCGGCAGCCCCGGTCGGGTGTGGAAGGCCAACCAGACGCCGGCCCTGATCGGTGCCGGGTATCGGGTCATCACCTTCGACAACCGCGGGATCGCACCGTCGTCGGAGTGTGCCGAGGGCTTCACGATCCACGACATGGTCGCCGACACCGCCGGTCTCATCGAGCACCTGGGCATCGGACCGGTGCATGTCGTCGGGACGTCGTTGGGCGCGCGCATCACCCAGGAGTTGGCGCTCGCGCGCCCGGACGTCGTGCGCTCGGCGTCGATGCTGGGCACCTACGGCCGCACCACACCGCTCGTCGCGGCCTTCGGGGCCGGTGAGCGGGCGCTCTACGACCAGGGCATCGAGCTGCCCAAGCACTACGCCGCAGCGGTCACCGCACACATGAACCTGTCGCCGCACACGCTGGCCGACGATCGCGCGGCGCGGGACTGGCTCGACATCATCGAATTCTCACCGCAGCGGGTCACACCCGGCGTGCGGGCGCAGCTGGGCCTGCACGAGGGCGAGATCGACAGGTTGGCGGCCTATCGCGGTATCACCCGCCCAGCGCTCGTCGTCGGGTTCGAAGACGACCGCACCCTGCCCGCGTTCCTGGCCCGCGAGGTGGCCGAGGTGATCCCTGGGGCGCGCTACGAGGTCGTCGAGAAGGCGGGCCATTTCGGCTACCTGGAGCAGCCCGCACGGGTCAACGCACTGTTGTTGGAGTTCCTCGGCCAGCACTGACACCGATGGGCGTAAAGCCGTCTGGCGGTGTTCGCTACCGTTGACGGCATGACCAGCCCTGTTCGCGTCCGATTCTGTCCGTCGCCCACCGGCACCCCGCACGTCGGGCTCGTCCGCACCGCGCTGTTCAACTACGCGTACGCGCGGCACACCGGCGGGACTTTCGTGTTCCGTATCGAGGACACCGATGCCGCTCGCGACAGCGAGGAGAGCTACGCAGCCATCCTCGACGCGCTGCGGTGGCTCGGCCTGGGCTGGGACGAGGGACCCGAGGTCGGCGGCCCCTACGGGCCGTATCGCCAGAGTCAGCGCCGCGACGTCCACCTCGACGTCGTCGCCAAGTTGCTCGAGGCTGGCGAGGCGTATGAGGCCTACTCCACTCCGGAGGAGGTCGAGGCGCGGCACAAGGCGGCCGGGCGTGACCCGAAGCTCGGCTACGACAACTTCGACAGGGACCTGACCGACGAGCAGCGTGCCGCGTACCGGGCGGAGGGCCGTAACCCCGTTGTGCGTCTGCGCATGCCCGACGAGGACCTTACCTGGGACGATCTGGTGCGCGGTGAGACGACGATCAAGGCGGGTACGGTGCCCGACTTCGCCCTGACCCGCGGCAGCGGCGACCCGCTCTACACGCTGGTGAACCCGGTCGACGACGCGATGATGAAAATCACCCACGTGTTGCGCGGCGAGGACCTGCTGTCCTCGACTCCACGACAGATTGCGCTTTACCGCGCGCTGGAGCGCATCGGCATCGCCGACGGGGTACCGCGCTTCGGTCATCTCCCGTTCGTGATGGGGGAGGGCAACCGCAAGCTGTCCAAGCGCGACCCGCAGTCGAGCCTGTTCCACCACCGCGACCGCGGGTTTCTGCCCGAGGGCCTGCTCAATTACCTCGCGCTGCTCGGCTGGGGCTACAGCGGCGACACCGACGTCTTCACCCTCGAGCAGATGGTCGAGGCTTTCGACGTCGCCGACGTCAACTC
>CAZVVS010000214.1:0-8416 GCA_964630585.1 uncultured Gordonia sp. | reverse complement strand
CGGGTGGGAGACTATCTCTAAGGCCACGGTCTCTTCGAGGGGCTGGTCGACGGACTTGCGCACCTCGTCGCGCAGCGCCGATGAGAAGGCCGTCACGCAATCGCCGAGCCGGTCGGCCGGGATCTCACCGGCCCGTCGGTAGGCGGTGTACGCGTCGCGTAGCGCCTCGGGCCGATCGGCGACGCCGAGAGCGTCCGCTAGCTTGCGGTGGGCCTGGCGGTAGACCTCCGGATCCTCCGCACTGATGTCGACATCGAAGTAGGCCCGCACCTCGTCGACGAATCCGATGTCCTCACCGGCAAACTTGGCCGCCGAGCACTCCAGTGCACGCAGGTGTGCCGAGATGAACTCGGCGCGATCGGCGGGCAGTCCACCCGGTAGCCGGCCGCGTAACCGGGCGGCGCGGCGGCCCAGCACCGCGGGATCGGGTACCCCCTCGTCGCGCACCTGGGCCCGCAGCGCGGGATCGCCTGTGTAGGCGTCGACGAACCCGTCTTCGAGCAGGTCGAACGCGAGGCCGATGCGCAGGTATTCGGTGACGATCTCGTCGTCGTCGATAGCGGTCACGATGCCGAGCTTTCCACAAACAACCCTCCCGCGTGGCGGACGCCCACACCCGCCAAATACGCTTGGATCATGCCGTTCGGTATCGAACCCGGGTTTCCCCGGAGCGCGCAGGAGGCCAGGTGAAGCGGTCGTCGGGGCGCGACCCGAGCCTGTACCTGGAACTCGACCGCCGCCAGTGGCGCGGCTTGCGCGAGTCCATGCCCATGGTGCTGACCCAGCAGGAGCTCGACGCGATCGCCGGTCTCGGCGAGCGGCTGGACCTCGCCGAAGTCGCCGACGTCTACCTCCCGCTCTCGCGCCTCATCCACCTGCGCGTCGCCGCTCGGCAGCGTCTGTACGCCGCGACGTCGACCTTCCTCGGCGAACTGCAGACCTCGCGCCAGGTGCCGTTCGTCATCGGGATCGCCGGCAGCGTCGCCGTCGGCAAATCGACCACCGCCCGCCTGCTCGCGACGCTGCTCGCCCGCTGGGACAGCCACCCGAAGGTCGACCTCGTCACCACCGACGGCTTCCTCTACCCGACGCGCGAGCTTAAGCGCCGCGGCATCCTTCACCGCAAGGGATTCCCCGAGTCCTACGACCGCCGCGGTTTGCTGCGCTTTGTCACCGAGGTGAAATCAGGGGCGCGTGAAGTCACCGCCCCGGTGTACTCACACCTGACCTACGACATCGTCCCCGACGTCAAGCACTACGTCCGCCAGCCCGACATCCTCATCCTGGAGGGCCTCAACGTGCTGCAGACCGGACCGACGTTGATGGTGTCGGATCTCTTCGACTTCTCGCTCTACGTCGACGCGAAGACCTCCGACATCGAACGCTGGTACGTCTCTCGCTTCCTACAGATGCGCACCACGTCGTTCGCGGATCCGAACTCGCACTTCCACTCGTACGCCGACCTCAACGACGTGCAGGCCACCGCCGCCGCCCGCGAGATCTGGACGTCGATCAACCGGCCCAACCTGGTGGACAACATCCTGCCCACGCGTCCGCGCGCCCACCTCGTCCTGCGCAAGGACTCCGATCACTCGATCAACCGCGTGCGCCTGCGCAAGCTCTGAGCGCGCCGCTCCGACCGACGATCGGCAGCCGCCGGATGTCGATCAACGACCCGCCAGCCACTTCTGCAGCGTCATCGGTGTCACGACATCGGCGGGATCGGGGATGAGCGACCCATCACGCAGCGCCTTGCCGCCGAAGCGGACGGGAATGACGACGCCGCCGATTCCGCGCGCCTTGCGCGACGCCCGGGCGACATCGATGAGATCCATTTGCGCCGGGCCACGCACCTCGACGACGGTTTTGCCCTGATAGGCGGCGCCCAGCACCGCGTCGGCGATGACCGCCGCTCCGTCGGATGCGGCCAGCGGGGCGGTGACCATGTGCGGCATGACGGCGAGAGGGCCCACTGACATCTGGTCGCTGAGCGTGTCGGCAAGCTCGAACCACTGGGTGGTCCGCACGAAGGTGACGCGGTCGCCGAGGATCTCGCGGTACACCGCCTCCTGCTCAGCCTTTCCCTGGTAATAGCCCATCCGACGATTCACAGCGGGGTCGGCCGCATTCGAGATCGACAGGCATACGACCCGCGCGCCTGCGGCGCGGGCCGCCTCGGCGATGTTGCGCGCGGCGGTCCCGAAGAACTCCTTCGTCTTCGACGCCGACTGCGTGATGTTGTTCAGGCAGTCGACGACGACGTCCGCGCCGGCAACCGCGGCCGCGAGCCCAGCGCCGGTCTGCGCGTCGACACCGTTGCCGCGATGGGCCTCGACGACCTGGGCGCCGCGCTCCCCGAGTTGGTTGCAGACCAGCGAACCCATCGTGCCGCTCGCTCCGACGACGACGACCTTCATGGCGACCTCTTCCTTAGTATTCCTTTGTATTGCGCGACTGTTGACTCCACACTAGGTCACCATTGCCCTAATAAAGTGGTTCAATCGGCACATGGTAATTCGGGCCAATTCTGCGACGGACGGGCCATGGCACACCCACGCGGCCGGCCTCGGTGCCGACCTGCACCTCGACCTCGGTGATGGGTTCGACACGGGTCCGGCCCGTGGGCGCGGCGCCCAACAGCGCCGTCGCCTCGTCGACGCCCTGCGCGCCGCCATCGAAGACGGGCGCCTGGGCGCGGGCGCTCCCCTGCCGCCCTACCGCTCGCTAGCCGCGGACCTGAACCTGGCCCGCGGCACCGTCGCCGCCGCCTACGAAGAGTTGATCGCGCAAGGCTGGCTGGTCGCCCGCCGAGGCGCGGGAACGCGCGTCGCCGACGGTGTCGCGGCATCCGCACCATCGTCGGGCAACGCCCCGGCACCGCTCGTGGTACCCCGGCACAACTTCCTCACCGGCCAGGCGAACGCCGGCCTGTTCCCGCGCGCCGACTGGATCGCCGCCACCCGCCGCGCCCTGTCCACAGCGCCCGACTCCGCCTTCGATCCCACGCCACCGCACGGCAGCCGCGTCCTGCGCGAGGCACTCGCCGGTTACCTCGCCCGGGCGCGCGGGGTTCGCGCCGACCCGAACCAGATCGTCCTGACCACCGGCGTCATGTATTCGCTACGGCTGTTGACCCCGACCGTCCTGGGCACCGCGGTCGCCGTCGAGAGCCACGGCCTGCCCTTCCACCGAATCGCGATCGAGGAGAATGGCGCGGTAACGCTGCCCGTGCCGCTCGACGACGATGGTGCCATCGCCGAGGAGATCGGCGACGTCGCGTCGTCGCTGGTGCTGACGCCGAGCCACCAGTCGCCCACCGGGGTCTCCCTGTCACCGCCGCGGCGCGCGGCGGTGATCGACTGGGCCCGGCGGACCGGCGGGCTCATCGTCGAAGACGACTACGACGGCGAGTATCGCTATGACCGCGAGCCGATCGGCGCGCTGCAAGCACTCGGGTCCGACGTCGTCGTGTACGCGGGTTCGGTGAGCAAGACGCTCTCGCCGTCGGTGCGAATCGGCTGGCTAGTGCTCCCGGGCCACCGGGCCGAGCAGGTGGCGTGGTCCAAAGGAGTCCGCGAGCCGGACGCGAGCATCATCGACCAACTCGTGCTGGCCGAGATGATCACCAGCGGCGCCTACGACCGCCACATCCGGCGCAGCCGCCAGTTCTACCGGCGCCGGCGTGACCAGCTCGTCGCGCGGCTCAGCGCAGTCGGCGTCGGCGTCACCGGCGTCGCCGGCGGGTTGCACGTGCTGATCCCGACGACGGCGCAGCGCGAGGCGGCGCTGATGGCCGAGGCGGTCAACCGGAGTATCGGAATCTCGCCGCTGTCGTTCTTCGCCCACCCGGCCGCGACGGACACTACGCGCCACGGCCTCATCGTCGGATTCGGGACGCCGTCGGCGTCGTCGTACTCCGCCGATCTCGACGCGCTGGTCGGGCTCCTCGTCGACGTCGCGTAAACCTGCAGAAGCCGGCTGGAGCTTGCTCAGCCGGGCTCGCCGTCGAAGCGGTTGCGCCCCAGGCTCTGCATGAAGCCGGGGCCCACGATGCGGTACTCCTGCGCGAACTCCTTCGCCCAGGTCGGGAACGGATGATGCGCCAGGTACTCGTTGCCGAAGCGCGGGTCCTCGGAGACTTCGGTGACGCAGAAGACGGGGATCGCCAGGTCGGTGACCGGTCGGGCCCGCTCGACCTCGCCGACGAGCAGCGGCGCGTTGTCGGCGAGGAATCGGTCCACGATCCAGCCGTCTTCGCCCAGCCACATCGAGTAGCGGACCTTGGCGATCAGGGCTGTCGAGCGCGCGACGATCGACCCGGCGACGAGCGCGTCGATCTGCCGCTCGGCCTCGTAGCGCGTGCCGGAGTTCGCCGGCCCCTTGGCACCGAGTGTGCCGAGCGAGTCGGGATGCTCGGTGAGTGCCTGCGCCATGGCGCGCGGCGGGGCGTCGATGTCGATTCCGGCGAGCGGGCCGCTGATGCGCACGCGGACGGCAAAACCGTCGTCGGCGAACACGTAGGCCTGCACGATCAGGTCGGGACTCGGGTCGCCCGCCGCCTCCGGCGGCATCACACCCAGCAGGAACTTGCGCTCGAACTCGAAGTCGCCGAGCTCAGCCGCGGTTACGCACTCGTCGGAGTCGTCGAACATAGGGCCAATCTAGCGCCCCGACCAGCAGATTCGGGTTAGCGGCCGAATCGGCGATTCCGCGCGCCGAAGTCGCGCAAGGCACGCAGGAAGTCGACGCGGCGGAACTCGGGCCAATAGGCATCGGTGAACCAGATCTCCGAGTACGCGCTCTGCCACAGCAGAAAGCCCGACAGACGTTGCTCGCCCGACGTACGGATCACCAAATCGGGATCGGGTTGGCCCTTGGTGTAGAGATTGCGGTCGATGGCCTCGACGGTGACCGCCTCGACCAGCTGTTCCCCGGTCTCACCGGCGGCCACGTGGTCGGTGAGCAGGTCGCGCACCGCGTCGACGATCTCCTGCCGCCCGCCGTAGCCGACGGCGACGTTGACGTTAAGCCGGTCGTCGTGGCGGACGGTGCGGTCGGCGGCGGCCTTCAACCGCTGTGCGGCCGCGGCGGGCAGCTGGTCGATGTTGCCGACGAGCCGCACGCGCCACCCGCGCCCGGGCGCCGAGATCTCGTCGACGATGTCGGGGACGATCTCCATCAGCGCGTCGAGTTCCTCGGACGGCCGCTGCAGGTTCTCCGTCGAGAGCAGGTAGATGGTGACGGTGCCGATGCCCAGTTCGTCACACCACGAGAGCATGTCTGCGATGCGCTCGGCCCCGACGCGGTGGCCGTGGCTGACGTCTTCGAATCCCGCTTCGCGCGCCCACCGGCGGTTGCCGTCGCAGATGATCGCGACGTGTTCGGGCAGGCGGTCCCGGTCGAGCAGCTGCGTGAGCCGCTTCTCGTAAACCGCGTACATGGGAGTGCGCAGTGTCTCCGGGATTAGTTTCATCGTCGCTCACTGTACGCCGGAGTTTGGCGACCAGGGAGTAACTTACGGTACCGTAGGTTCATGGTTCACGACATTCCCACGCCACTTCACCTGGAGTTCAAGCCGCGGCTACGCGGCGTGATCCACCAGTATTCCGCGTGGGTGTCGACGGTCGCCGTCGTCGCGCTCATCGTCGGCGCTGCGATTCTCAAGGGCGCAGGTGCGGCCGTGGCGTGTGCGATCTACGGCATCACCGTCTTCGGCTTGTTCGCAATCAGCGCGACCTATCACCGGCACACGTGGGGCTCGGAACGGACCGCACGGCTGATGAAACGCGCCGACCATTCGATGATCTTCCTGTTCATCGCCGGGTCGTACACCCCGTTCTCCTACCTCGCGCTCCCCTCCCCGACACGCTGGTGGGTGCTGGGGATCGTCTGGGGCGGCGCCCTGGCGGGCATGGTCCTGAAGATCGTGTGGCCCGACGCACCGCGGTGGCTCGGCGTCGCACTCTACATCGGCCTGGGCTGGGTGATCCTCGTGCAGGCGACGACGCTGATCCAGTACTCGGGCTGGCTGATCATCGCCCTGCTCGCCGCCGGCGGCGTGTTGTACAGCATCGGCGGGGTCCTCTACGCCCTCCGCTGGCCCAATCCGTGGCCCGAGACGTTCGGCCACCACGAGTTCTTCCACGCCGCCACCGTCGTCGCAGCGCTGTGCCACTACACGGCGATCTGGCTGCTTCTCCTGCGCTGACCGTCGTCGCCGTCGCATCAGCTACCGGTCCCCACAGACGCTGCGGTTGCAACGGCCGTTGTTGTAGGGACCGGTAGCTGCGGGAGTAATAGACTGCGTTCCATGCTCGCCGTCGCAGCCCCGCGGACCGATCCGGTCCAGCGCACCGTGCGCGGCCTGTGTGTCGGCGCCTTCGCGGCGGCGACCGCCATCGCCGGTCACCTCGTGGCGATGCCCGACGACGCGCCTACCGTCGGCATGCTCGCTTTCCTGGTGGGCGTCTGCGCGGTGGTCGGCGTGGTTGCCGGCTCACTCCCTCGATCCGCCGAACACCCTCTCGCCATCCTGCTCGTCGTCGCGGCGGCGCAACTCATCGGCCACCTCGCGCTGTCGGTCGGGTCGATGCACCCACTTGGCTTGCCGTCGGCGACGATGACCGTCGCACACCTGCTCGCCGCCGCAATCGGTGCGTTCGTCATCATCGGCGCCGATCGTGCCGCACAACGCGTTCTGGGCCGGTTGCACCGGCTTCTCCATGACGACTGCCCGTCTACGGCTCCCGCCGCGCTCCTATGGCGGCTCATCGTCTCCGACGAACCTCCCGTCGCGCGAACGGGCGCGACCTGTCGTCATGTCAGACGAGGACCTCCGGCGCATCTGCGCCCCGCCTCCCTCTGACCGGCACACCGTCACACATCACGACCGCACAGCTGCGGTCGTCGACGCGTGTGCGCCCTGACGCACCGAATCGAGCCAGCCCAAATGTTTCGACCCCTCCTGCCCCTGATCCGACGCCTGCACTTCTACGCGGGCATCCTCATCGCCCCCTTCGTGCTGATCGCCACAATGAGCGGCGGCCTCTACGCCCTGGCCCCGACGGCCGAGCAGATTGTGTACCGTCACCTGCTGCACACCGACTCCGCCGGCCCTCCCCAGACCATCGCCGCGCAGGTGGCCAGTGTCCGCGACCGTCATCCCGGTGCCGTGGTGACCGGCGTCGAACCGGCCACCGGCGGTTCGGAGACGACGCGGGTGTACCTCGCCGACGATCAGGTCGGCGAGTGGGAGCGGCGGACCGTTTTCGTCGACCCACAGACCACCGAGGTTCTCGGCGACTCGGTCACCTACGGCAGTGCCGGGGCGCTGCCGCTGCGCACGTGGATCGGCGGCCTGCACCGCAACCTGCACCTGGGCGAGCCGGGCCGCATCTACAGCGAACTCGCGGCGTCGTGGCTGTGGGTGGTCGCGCTCGGCGGGTTGGTGCTGTGGATCAGGCGCTACCGCACCAAGCGCCGCAACACCGGCGCCTCCTGGTTGAGGATCGGCGTGGTCGACCGCAGCGGCACCCAGCGGGCCCGCACTCTGAACTGGCACGGCGCGGTGGGTGTGTGGCTCGTCGTCGGCCTTGTGTTCCTCTCGGCGACCGGCTTGACCTGGTCGCACTACGCGGGCGACAACATCGCGAAGCTGCGCACCGAGCTGAGTTGGCAACGCCCGGACCTGCCGACGGCGCTGCCCTCGGTTGCCCACCACGGCTCGCACGGGACCGCTGCACCCGCCGCCGCAACGCTGTCCGACCAGCAGTTCGACGAGGTGCTGGTCGTCGCCCGGGAGCACGGACTCGACGGCCGGGTGGAGATCACGCCACCGGCCGATCCGGGGAGTGCCGCGACCGTCACCCAGACGCGCCAGCCGTGGCGGTACTCGGTGGACTCGGCTGCGATCGACCCGCACACGATGCGGGTGACCGCCGACCTGCCGTTCTCGTCGTGGTCAGTGCTGGCGAAGCTCACCGACTGGGCGATCCAATTACACATGGGAATCCTGTTCGGCTGGGCCAGCGCCCTGGCGCTGTTCGCGCTGGCCGTCGCGCTGGTCACCGTCCTCGTGCGCGGCTACCTCATGTGGTGGCGGCGCGGGCCGGGCACGACGCCAGGCCGAGCACCCGCGCGCGGGACATGGCGGACGGCCGCGCGCTCATCGAGCCCCGCGTCGCGTATCGCGTTCGCGCTGCTGATCGGCACCGCCGTCGTCGTCGGCTGGTTCGTCCCGCTGTTGGGCATTCCGCTGTTGGCGTTCCTCGTCGTCGACGCGATCCTCGGCCGACGGTCACCCACCGATCAGCCCGACAACAGCTACCGCTCCCGACAACCGCTACCGGCGCAACGGTAGGTGGCGAATTCGGGGGGTCGTTGCGACACTCGCCTATGTTCCGTCTGTGATTAGATC
>CAZVVS010000213.1:0-8458 GCA_964630585.1 uncultured Gordonia sp. | reverse complement strand
CACCAGCCTCAAGGCCGCCAACAACGCCAACACCGCAGCCGCTGGCTACCAGGAGTACCTCAAGCTCACCTACACCTACGACAAGCTGCTCAACCCCAGCAAGGTCACCGGCGTCACCGACGCCGGCACCGCCAACGAAACCAGCGCGGGCTGGTGCTACAGCTACGACTGGGCCAATCGGCTCGCCAGCGCCAGCACCGCCCCCGGATGCGTCAGCCTCTCCTCCGAGGCCAACGTGCAAACCGTGACCGGCGCCCCCTCCTACAATCTCTCCTACACCTACGGTCCCGACCAGCTGACCAAGGTCGTCGACAACAAAGCCGTCGCGGTCGGCATCGCTCTCAGCCAGGCCACAGCCCAGTACGGCACTCCCAGCGGCGCCACGCACCAAACCCCCAGCATCAACGGACCCGGCACCCCTGGGATGCCCACCCCCGGGACCATCCACTACGACACCTCCGGGCGGGTGGACTACTGGACACCCACCTCAGGCACCCGGCTCGGCTACGTCTACGACAACCAAGGCCGTCTCGACCGCACCCAGGCCGTCGACAGCAGCGGCAACCCCGCCAATGGCTCCCTCACCCAGAACCTCTACGACGCCGGCGGCCTCAGGGTCGCCCGCCTCGACTCCACCCGCACGGGCTCCGCCACCACCCTCAACAAGACCACCCTGTTCATCGGCGATCTCGAGCTCAGCAAGAACGCCGCCGGACAGATAACCGGCCGCCGCACCCTCACCACCCCCGGCGGCGCTCCGCTAGCCCAACAAGAAGACACGACCGCCGGCAACAACCCCACCTGGACCTGGCTGCTCGGCGACAGCCAAGCCACCATACGCCTCACCCGAGCCGACACCAACGGCACCACCAAACGGCAGAACTACTACCCCTTCGGACAACCCGCCGGCAGCACCAGCGGCCAACTCCCCGGCGACCGCGGCTTCCTCAACAAGACCCACGACCCCAACGGTGACGTCCGCCTCGACAACCGCACCTACAACCCAACCCTCAACATCCTCACCACCCCCGACCCACTCCTCGACCCTGGAAGTCCCCAAACCCTCAACCCCTACGCCTACGCCACCAACAACCCCATCACCGCCAGCGACCCCTCCGGCCTCATGGCAAACGAACGAGTCGACTCGTCGGGACACAAACCATCTTCGAGCGTCGAAGGTTCGGCTTACGTGTCGCCCGTATACGCCTCTCCTGACCCGTGGGAGTACTGGGCGCCTGGAAACAGCGACCCCCTCAACACCTTCGCGACAGGCTTGGCCCAAGGGTTCGGAGGCGCGGCCTCGAAGACAGTCAGCTCTCTATACTCCGCAGCATCATTCACAATTCAGCACCCCCTGCAAGCGCAAAGCCGCAATCTCGACTTGTCGCGGCACCCAATCCGGACCGGTCGACTTGTCGCCGGAGGCGTCGCCGAAGAGTTTAAGACCATTCTGAGTGGCGTCACGTCAGGTGACCCTCAGCAAGTAGGCAATGCCACCGGTCGTCTCACCTGGCTGGCGGTGGAGACGATCTTTGGCCCGAAGGGTGCCCTTCGGGCCACCTCGGCTGTGACCAGGACTGAGGCCGGCGGAATTGCCGCCGTGACGAGCAACCCGATTGGATTCGCGAAGGGGCTCGGAGAGTCGGCATTGACGCCCGGCCGCCTTCAGCATGGAACCAGGCATCTCACCGAGAAGGGGGTGTTGCCTTCATGGTCCGGAACGAACAGCCCAGGAATCATCAAGCGAGCATTTGTGCCAATCCTCGAGAATCCAACGGCTACCTTTGACCATACGCTCGGAGGTACGCGAGTTCGCGGATTCCTGGGCGACATTGACGGGCAGCAAGTCGCGATCTTCGTCTACAAGGAAGGGCCGTACCAGGGTCAGCTTGCGTCATCCTCAGTCCCGACCCCCAACCAGCTGAAGATGTGGGGTGTCCCGTGATCAGGCCGTTGGCACGGGACTGCTTAACCGTCTTCATTGATGGTGACGAAGAGCCCGGCCTCATCGCGTACGGCGTCACCTCGCCTGGCGATTGGCATGACCACGGGTTTCCATCGGAGGCATGGCTTGCTACACCCGAGCCGGGACGGTTCGTTCTCCACGGAGAGAATTGGCGGGTCTACGGCTGGGAAATACCAATAGCCATCTGGCCGACCGGCCCGTCCTTTCAGTCCGCTGTTCGCCAGACGCTGGAAGCGCTCATTCGGAATGGCTGCCGAGTGGCTTGGATAGGTGCAGAGGGTATCCCCTTCTGCGACCCTCCCGGGCTCTTTGATCCCGACTGTATGTCCGGAGGAGTCCTCGCCTGGATGACCGACGACGGAGGGTTCAATTGCCCACTGGATCCAGATCACATCGTAAGCGCGGCCAGCGACATCGAGTTGCTGAGGTTGCGGGCTCACTCGCATGGACTGTCCAACGCATCGATCCTCTAGTCGGACCTCGGCACATGCCCAACGTGGTTGGGGAGTGGTCTAGTCTCGATTGGGGGCTGGGCGAGTTCCGGCTCCTGGAGAGGTACAAAGCTCGCCGCTGAACTGCTACTTGGTCCCTTCTCCGAAACGTCCTCAGCGCACGAGGTGACCACTCCCGACGGGACACCTGCCAGAGATCGGAACTGGCTCGTCAGCATCGGTTCGCAGGGGTGCCCCGACAGGGGGCAACGGGCATTGAGGGTCGTACGACCCGATCGTCACCGCGGTGGGATCATGCCCGAACGCCTCCGCGGCAGGCTCATAAGTACGGAGCTGCGACGCGAACGTCGGCGCCCGACGCCAATCCTGATGTCAGCATCGGGGCGTTCCCGCCTGACGTGGGTGATGATCGACACCGGGACGCGAGAGATACCGCGTTCCAGCGCCATGCGCTCACGGTCTTCTCCGCTACTGCCAATCCCAAGTGCAACATCGATGTCGATCGACTCTTCACGTACGGCCATCAAACAGGTCTCGGGCAAGCGGGGTTGAGTCCGAGACGTCGTTCGGCTGGGGCGGGCAGTCGCGGCGGCAAGGTTGAACTGAGCACGACCTTAGAGGCGGTCGGTGGTGAGTCTCGCCCCGAGCTGTCCTTGCCAGAAGCGGTTAGCTCATGTGCCGGTCCAGCAGGCATCTGTTGAGATCTTGCCGCGCGGGTGTGTTGGAGAGCGATCCGTCGAGCACGTGCAGGACGACGCTGTCGGTGTCCGTGGCCTGGTCGAAGTCCGTTGGACGCCGACTCTGACGCGCCCGGCCTCCCGAGCTTCACTCGTGAGTTGCGTTTGGGATCAGGCCGGCGCGAGTCGCCGCGACCTCGTAGGAATCGACTAGCGATGCGAAGGTGGGTGCCTGGTCCGTGGTCATGGCGGCCACCTGTAGTGCGATCACTTCTTGGGGAGTCGCCAGAATGGGGTTGGCCTTCCTGAGTACGGACTCGGCAGCAAGTTGTCGGGTACCTGGAACGCGCCTTCCGTTGGGAAGCCGGAAAGCTAAGCCCGTCGCTTCACCGACGAAGGCCAGGAGCGCTTCCGCAATCTTACCGTCCTCATGGTCCCTTACAAATGTTGGTGCGTAAACCGCAGCCCCCCACAGCTCACGATGCTGCTGGACAAGGTCGCGGCTCCTACTGTCAACCTCGCTTAATGGTGCGATCATGCCGTCGCGGTGGACGAGGACTTGAGCGACTTTCAACCTCATACCCGGATCTGGCATCCAGATGCAGACGTCGGAATCGGGGTCGAGGCCGACGTAGCGGGCAGCAGCGCGTTCCAGCGCATGCCGCTCCGCGGGGCTATTGAAGTGTTGGAAGACCTCATGGGCGATCGCGCGGTCCGCATTAGAGGCGGCAGTGCCCATCTCCTTGTAGAGCTGCCTGTTGAGCAGCCGAACAGCCAGTCGTTTGACGTGCTGAAGCCGACGAGACCGGCCGGCCGGTAGGTCCCGCAGGTACTCCAACAGGCCGGTATCAGAGCGCCTCAGAAACTCCTCCTCAAGTCGACCTTCCAGCTTCTTGTCGACGAGAACAGCCCGGTGCCGGCCGTTCGGACCACTGCCTTCCAAGTCCTGTCGCGCGTCCGACAGTTGCCGCCGGTCGGATCTCGTGCCTCGGCCAAAGACCGTCGGATTGTCTTGAATCGCGAACTCGATCCACAGATGCTCGCTCCAAAGCCCCAACATTTTCCCTAGCATCGCGTCTGCAGCGGTCTTGGCGTGGTGGTAGAGGACACGCTCCGTCAACTCGTACCGATAACGAAGGAACTTCACGAGCTCAGTGACGACGTCATTGCGAAGACGGCCGTCTCGCTCGACGCTGATCACCATCTTCGACGGGAAGAGCGGGTGCGCCTTCGAACTGACGAAGAAGCTGTCCATGAAGCGGCGACCCAAGGCGAGGGGGAGCCCGGAGTTGTGGTGGTCTCGCCGCAAGTAGTCCGTGAGGTCCGCGCAGATGGTATTGCCGACGATGTCTCCGACGAACGGGTAGGCCGACTTGTGCTGAAAGTCTTTGGCGTGGTCGTCCTTGCTTACGATGAGGATCCGAAGCTCCGCCATGAGATCAGGATTCTGCTCAATTGCTGCCCGGGCTTCGGCGTTCAGCTGACTCCACAGCTTGGAGAAGCGCTTGGCATTGTGGTCATGGGATGTCAGGACGCGAAGGTCATCCTCGATGGTGTGGCCCATTGGCACGTGGCAGAGATCGTGCAGCAGTCCGCCCAAGCGGGCCAAGACTGTCGCTCGAGCAAACTCCGCGCTGAGCACGTTGCCGTCCCGCCCGTCCTCGTCCAGCCACTCCTCGAGCAAGTTGCTCGGGAACTCGGCTGACTGAGGGTTGGTGTGACTGGTCCATATGGCGTCGAGGAGATCCTGGACCCCGCGCAGCGTGCCGAGCGAGTGCGTGAACCGCGTGTGCGTGGCGGATGGGTAGACTTCATGCGCCATGCCCAGCTGAAGGACACCCCTGAGTCGCTGCATGGGCGGACTGTCCATGAGCAGACATTCCAGGTGGTTCAAGTGGATGTCACCGTGGACCGGATCGGTGATGGTCTTTGCAGGTGCCAGGAACCTGGCCGGAATCCCCCACGGTTGAGCACTGATTTGTGATGCCGTAAGACCCCACGTGGGCATTTGCGCCACCTCCTGCAAGTTGGGCAGCGCCCAGCCTTGCAGAAGAGGAACTTGTTTACGAGGCCTTCGTGTAAAACCGCGAAAGCGCTGTCCGCCCAATCAGTCGGTCGGCGAGACGGCTGCAGAATCGTTCCTCTGACAGCCCGTGGTAGGTGCCTCGTCGGGGTCGGTCGTTGGGCGACATCGCGAAGAACAAGGCGTGGCCCAGCTCATGGCAGATCAGCCAGTCAATCGTCCGGTCGTCGGTCGGGTGATTGCTGTTGATGTCGATGGCGAAGCGCCCACGGTCAAGTGGCGTGAGGGTCGAGCGCACGCTGGATCCATGACGAAACGGTCGTCTTTCGAGTACCCAACCACGCTCGGCGAGAGCGTCGACGGGCGACGCATCGGTCAGCAGTCCTCGGGAGATGGCCTCGGCTATCCGAGGCACTTCCGCGTGCTCTGGGACGGTGCGGAGCGGCAGTTCCAGTCCCGCGAGGGACTGACTCACGAGCGGGGGATCGGTTCGAATCACAACGCTGTCAGTCTATCAATTTATCAACCGACTGCCTAGAGTCAGCCGGCCTGGGGCCTGACAAACTAATTGAGAACAGGCAAACTGAATGAATGACCAAGGGCCAGGGCATCGGGGACCTCGTGACGGTCGCTGACGCAGCCGTGGCTCTCCAGGTCTCGGAGGCGCAGGTTCACAACCTGTGCGGGCCTGACGGACTGACGAAAATCCCCCCGGAGGCGGGCAGACAGAACCACCGAGCGTTTGCGGCCTGCATCACGCGGTCCTCCCTCGACGAGTTGCTGCTGAGGAGACAGAGTGCTCGTCAAGCGCCGCGCAAGCGAAGTGGAGCCGACCGGCTGCCGCGTGTCGACGAGCAAGCCAGTACCCAGGGGCGCAGCGCGCTGGCGAGTCTCCAGGCGATGAAGGTCTCGCTTGATCTCGCTCGTGAAGCGTTGAGGGCCGAACGGCAGAGGTCCCGCGGACTAGCCAAGAAGCTCGAAGCCATGGCGAAGGAGGTCGGGGACGCCCTCGATGCGGCTGAAAAGGTGGATGGCATCGCGGATGGCTACAGCGCGGCCCTCACACAGCTGCTGACCGACGACACTGCCGCCCGTCTCGGTGGCAAGTAGGGCGCGCTGCCGGGCACCCGATGCTTAAGAGTCACTGACTAGCGGTGGACCGGCGGCCTCGGTGGTTCCACTCCTAGCCGCTTCCTCGTAAAAGTCGATCAGCCGAGCAAAGATGGCCTCCTGCGCCGGCGAAATCATGCCCGCTGAAAGCCGGGTCACGAATGCTTCGGTGAGCATGTCCAACGCTTGCCGCGGACTCAGGCCGGCAGGCACGGTAACTGGTTCCACGTCCGTGGCTCGAGCTCGCCGGTGGTGGTCGTGGGCGTCCAGTAGCGCAACGACCTCATCCTCGGACTCCATCGCTAGGAAGTCCTTGATGGCCGGGAAGTACTTCGGTTCAGGGCGTCCGCCCGCCTCCCACGTGGCAATCGTCTGTTGGGTCACGCCGATCGAGCCCGCGAGTTTCGCCTGGCTCAGGCCTTGGGCGCGGCGCCTAGCACGAATGCGGGAGCCAAGGGATGGGTCCAGCGCGACCTGGAGTGGGGTCACCTGCGGCGACATGGCGTCCCTTCGTCATTGGCTGTACAGGCCGTCACCATCTGTTGATATGGCTAAGCAGTTTGCCAGTGCGCTACGATAACAGGCAACAACAGTCTGTACTGTTCTTCACAACGTAACACGGGGAGTGGGTGGGCGCAAGCCTCGAACTACAACCGTGTTGTTATAGGGAGGCACCGTGCGACCTGACTACGAACAGGGCGGCTTTGAACGGCCACCGCCCGCGGCTTTCGGGGCCAATGGCAAGGACCGTTGGGCCCGCCCCATGCTTGACCTGAGTGCTGGCGGGGAAGTCAGCGTTCAACCGGTGAAGACCGATGGCCCGCTCGCAGCTAAGTCCGAGCTGGCCCAATTGAGACACCAGGTGGAGGTGCAGCGACTCAAACTGCAGCGGGACTTCCTCCGTGCAATGCGCTTCCTGGTGTGGCCGGCGCTCGTGGCCGCGGCCGTACTGGTTCTTCGCGTTGGATTCGGTTTCACAAGCCTGACCGGGGCCAGCATGACCATGGGAGGCCTCGGGGGACTGCTCTTGACAGTCGCCGTGAAGCGTCTGTCCCGGCGCCGCACCAAGAACAATGGCGCCTAACAAGCGCCGACTCAAAGCACATCGAGCGGCCAAGGCATGACCCCGCTTCGCAACGGGTCTTCGGCCCTCTCCGTCTCATAGACCGCAACGCGGACCAACTGGGGCAGCTCGTAGTCATCGAACCGGGGAGAAAGGGTGACGACGTGGCCAGCATCCAGCGCATCAACCAAAACGCCATAGAGACTGAGCGCTCGCGCCGCCAGCCTCGCAGCGTCCACTCCTGCTTCGACGGCGCACTCAGTCAGGACCTTGGCGGCGTACCCCGTGATCGTGACCGTCTGCGGTTGATTCTCCATAAATGCAATACACAAACGATTATACCAAGCGCCTCGGCACAAACCATGAGCGTCTTTGCCGCCACCCGGTGAGCTCCGACAAAGGGTCAAGAGCAACGTCCGAGGTCGGGACCACGGGAGCGCCCGTGCTGAGTCACAGGGATGATCGCGATCATCACTCACGTCTGGGAGCTGCCCGGCTCCTTGCTGGATCGCCAGCCACGACTTCGGATGTTGACTCCTTGGGCCCGAAGGATCCGCAGCACCGTCGCTTTGCCGATATGGAAACGCTCACCGACCGTCCTGGCAGGCTCACCACCGACATACGCATCGACCAGTTGCTGAAGGGACTCCTCGCTCAGCCTTGCGTCGATCCGCCAAGGCGCTGGCCCGGGGGATGGCGCGCCAACACCCTCTGCACTACGAGACGACGTCGACCCCCGAAGGATCGCGCTCAGGCTGGGGTTTAAGGTGTATCCACTAAGCTCCACCACCCGCACCGTCACCCGAGGCGGGGGCCCCACCGAGCAGGGCCCGACTGGAGGGGAACCATGAAGAAGCTGCTCCTGGTCATCGCCGCTGCCGTTGCCGCGGCGTTCGCCAAGAAGAAGATCGACGCCGCCAAGGGCGAGCAGGCACTCTGGGCCGAGGCCACCGACAACGTCGAGTGACCTGTCGGCCGGAGCCCCGGCCGACCTCGTACGCCGGCCCGCACGGCGTACCTCCCACCCGGCCGGACCATGGTCCGCGCCGAAGGGGCCATGGCGCAATTGGTAGCGCACCTGCTTTGCAAGCAGGGGGTTAGGGGTTCGAGTCCCCTTGGCTCCACCGAGCTGCGGCCGCCCGCGGATACGGGTCAGTATGACGCGTC
>CAZVVS010000212.1:0-8478 GCA_964630585.1 uncultured Gordonia sp. | reverse complement strand
GCCGAGTGAGCCCGTTTCTGTGCCGAGTGAGCCCGTTTCTGTGCCGAGTGAGCCCGTTTCTGTGCCGAGTGAGCCCGTTTCTGTGCCGAGTGAGCCCGTTTCTGTGCCGAGTGAGCCCGTTTCTGTGCCGAGTGAGCCCGTTTCTGTGCCGAGTGAGCCCGTTTCTGTGCCGAGTGAGCCCAGGATCCTCGTCGATGACTACGACGCGGTGCTCCTAGATCTCGACGGAACGGTGTTCGCCGGCCATGCGCCGCTGCCGGGGGCGATCGAAGCAGTCGCGGCACTGCCCGCCGACCACATTCGATATGTGACGAACAACGCCAGCCGACGGCCCGGCGAAGTGGCGGTCCACCTGCGTGAAATCGGTTTCGACGCGACCCCGCAGCAAGTGGTCACCAGCGCGCAGGCCGGTGCCCGGCTTGTTGCCGAACAGGTGCCGGCTGGTTCGACCGTGCTCGTCGTCGGTACCGATGGCCTCGCCGCAGAGGTCGCCGAGGTCGGACTGGTCCCGACCCGCACCGCCGACGACAAGCCCCGTGCGGTTGTCCAGGGTCATTCGCCGCACACCGACTGGGCTTCCCTCTCGGAGGCGGCACTCGCCATTGCGGCGGGAGCACTCTGGGTGGCGACCAACGTTGACCCGACACTGCCCAACGAGCGCGGCTTTCTGATCGGCAACGGCTCGATGGTCGCCGCGGTGGCCTCGGCGACGAAGGCGAAACCGCAGGTCGCCGGGAAGCCGGCACGGCCGCTGCTGCGCGACGCGATCGCCGACGTGGCGTCGGAGAAGCCGCTCGTCGTCGGTGATCGGTTGGACACCGACATCGAGGGTGCCAATGCCGTCGGCGCCGACAGTCTGCTGGTTCTCACCGGCGTGAGCACGTTGCGTGATGTCCTTGTCGCAGCGCCGGAGCAGCGGCCGACGCACATCGCCGCCGGCTTGGGCGCCTTGGGTGCTCCAGTGTCGAACAGTGTGATCGTCGGTCGGCATCCATGGACGGTGACCGGCGACGGCACCGCCCTGCAGATCGTTGGCCCAGCTGATGACGCGGCCGACGATGTTGCTCCCGAATCGGCCCTCCCGGCTCTCGTCGCCGCGGCATGGGAGCGTGGAATCAGTGCGGATCAGGCCGCGCAATTGGCTGTGACCTCGGACAACTCTGCGGTGGCGGGGCTGCTGCGCAGCCTCGGGATCGGCTAGCGTGGTGGCATCATGACGAATGCGCAACCAGCCCCCGGGACCCCCAAGCCGGGCCAGCACCTGCCGCCGTCGGCGCCCGGCGCGCCGGCACAGGTCACCCCGTCCGACGTTGCCGACGCGATCGTGGAAATGCTCGAGAAGCTCGACGAGGTCAGCCGACAGGTCGCCGAGGGCGACGACGGATCACCGGTCTCAGCTGAGAAGCTTGCCGCCCTCGACCGGCAGGCCGACCTGCTGGAGCGGGCCCACCGGGTGCTCGCCGACGCGCTCGCCGCGATCGATCACGCCTGAGCGATGGCACCCCGCGCACGTCTCGACGCCGAGCTCGTCCGGCGCGGCCTGGCCCGCTCGCGCGAGCACGCCGGCGAATTGATCGCCGCCGGGGCGGTCACCATCAACGGTGTCCCAGCGGTGAAACCGGCGACCAATGTCGGCAAGGACGTTCCGGTCGTCGTCAAAGCCCCCGACCGACAGTGGGCCTCGCGCGGCGCGCACAAGCTGATCGGTGCTCTCGACGCCTTCGAACCGGCGGGGCTGAGCGTTGCCGGCCGTCGCTGCCTCGACGCCGGCGCCTCCACCGGGGGCTTCACCGACGTGTTGCTGGACCGCGGTGCGGCGAGCGTCGCGGCCGTCGACGTGGGATATGGGCAACTGATCTGGCGCCTGCGCTCCGACGAGCGGGTCGGCGTCCACGACCGCACCAACGTCCGATCGCTGACGCCGGAGCAGATCGGCGGCCAAGTGGACCTGACGGTCACCGACCTCTCCTTCATCTCGCTGCGGCTGGTCCTACCCGCACTGGTTGCCTGTACTCGCCCCGGTGGGGACCTCGTGCCAATGGTCAAGCCGCAGTTCGAAGTCGGTAAGGACCGGGTCGGGGCCGGCGGCGTCGTCCGCGACCCGCAGCTGCGCGCCTCCGCGGTGCTCGCGGTCGCGCAATGGGCGGCGGCGCTGGGATTGAGACTTCGCGACGCCGGTGCCTCACCGCTGCCGGGGCCGTCGGGCAACGTGGAGTATTTCCTGTGGTTGACCCGCGAATGCGACGACGACGAGTTGGAGCGACTCGCCGGGCAGTTGCCGGGCGACCTGTCGGCGGGCCCCGATACGCTGGTGGGCATCGACAGCGGGTTCGATCACGAAGCCGTCGCCGTCCTGATCGACGAGGTAGTGGCGGCCGGCCCGCAATAGTCCAGCCGATCACCTGGCGAGGACAGAGAGCGAGAGTGCGACAGTGAGCACCGCAGAGTGAGCGAGGTGCAGGTGACCGATGCCCGTGCGTTCGTCGTCGTCGCGCATACCGGTCGCGATGAACTCGCCACCGCTTTGGAGGCGATCGCGCGACGCTGCGCCGAGGGCGGCGTGGCGCTGCGCATAGTCGACACCGACAAACGCGACCATGTGGTGCGCTCGCGGGTCGATCTTGAGCGCCTGTCTGCACTGGGCGCAACCGTCGCGCGCGTCGAGCCCGATGAATCCGCCGCCAGCGGCGCCGAGGTCGTCATCGCACTGGGCGGCGACGGAACCTTCCTGCGCGCCGCCGAACTGGCCCAACCGGCCGATGTCCCGGTGCTCGGCATCAACCTGGGCCACATCGGATTCCTCGCCGAGGCTGAGGCGGGATCGATCGACGAGGTGATGGAACGACTGGTCGACGGGCGCTACACGATCGAGCCCCGCATGACCTTGGACGTGGCCGTCGTCGGCCCCGACGGCGTGACGGTGGCACGCACCTGGGCACTCAACGAGGTCGTCGTGCAGAACGACACGCACCGGGGTGTGCTGGAACTGGTGACCGAGGTCGACGGACGGCCGGTCTCGGCGTTCGGTGCCGACGGCATCCTGATCGCGACGCCCACCGGATCGACCGCCTACGCGTTCTCGGCCGGCGGTCCGGTGATGTGGCCCGACCTCGAGGCGATCCTCGTCGTCCCCAGCAATGCGCACGCCCTGTTCGCCCGTCCGATGGTGACCTCACCGCACTCGCGTGTGGCGGTCGAAGTGGAGTCGTCGCACCCGGCGATCGCGATCTGCGACGGACGGAGGTCGTTCCCGTTGCCGCCGGGGGCGCGCATCGAAGCGGTCCGCAGTAAGCGCTCGGTGAAATGGCTGCGCATCGACGCCGAGCCGTTTGCCGACCGTCTCGTGACGAAGTTCAGCCTGCCGGTGACCGGTTGGCGCGGCCGGGGGCGGTGAGCGCCGTGCTCGAAGAACTTTCGATCACCGGACTGGGTGTCCTGGAGAATGCCGCCGCCGAATTCGGCCCCGGGTTCACCGTGCTCACCGGCGAGACGGGCGCCGGCAAGACCATGGTCGTGACGAGCCTGCACCTGCTCTCCGGTGGGCGCGCCGACGCGAGTCGGGTCCGCGCCGGACACGGCAAGGCAATTGTGGAAGGACGTTTCCGCCTCGGCGGCGATGAACCGTCGAGCGTCATCGAGGTGTTGGAATCCGCGGGGGCGCAGGCGGACGAGGACTCGCTCATCGCCGTGCGCACCGTCGGTGCCGACGGACGGTCGCGCGCGCATCTGGGTGGACGGTCGGTTCCCGTCGGCGTGCTGGGGCAGGTGACTACGTCGATCTTGACCATCCACGGGCAGAACGACCAGCTGCGGCTGCTGCGGTCCGACGAACAGCGTGGGGCCCTGGACCGGTTCGCCGGTGCCGACGCGGCAGCGGCGTTAGAGGACTATCGCGCCAAGCGTGCCCGGTGGATCGAGCTGTCCGACGAACTCGCACAGCGTCGGGCCAGTTCGTTCGAGCTGGCACAGGAGGCCGACCGTCTGCGCTTCGCGGTGCAGGAATTGGATGCGATCGACCCTCAGGCAGGGGAGGACGTCGCTCTCGTCGCGACCATCAAGCGCCTGACCGACCTGGAGAACGTGCGCGAGGCCGGGGCGCAGGCACACGGCCTCGCCGCCGGTGACGGCGCCGACTACGCCGGGGTGATCAGCGAACTCGGTCAGATCCGCACCCTTCTCGAGTCGTCGGGTGACGACGGGCTGGAAGCGCTGCTGCCCCGGGTCGCCGAAGCGCTGGCGGTCGTCACCGACTTCGCGTCGGATCTGTCGGCGATCGTTGCCGGGCTCCCGGCTGACGCTGCCGAGCTCGATCAACTACTCGTGCGACAGAGTGAACTGAAAGCATTGACCCGCAAGTACGCGCCCGACATCGACGGTGTGCGGCAGTGGTGGGAACAGGCGCGCACCCGGTTGGCTCAGATCGACGACCCCGCCGAGTCGATCGACGACCTGGTCGCGTCGGTCGCGGCCGCCGCCGAGGAGGTGGCGACGGCGGCTTCGGCGCTGCGGGCGCTACGTGTCGGCGCCGCGGACGTGTTGGCCGCACGGGTGACCGACGAACTGGCCGGCCTCGCCATGGGCGGCGCGGCGCTGCAGGTGAGTGTTTCGCCCGACCTCTGCGACGACGGTGCCGCTGATCCGGAGGGTGTGGCGCCTGCGGTGTCCCCGGCGCTGCGCCGCACGCTCTTGGTGGATGGTCGGCGTTGCCACGTCGGCGGGCATGGCGCCGACGTCGTCGAGTTCGCGCTGGTCCCGCATCCGGATGCCGTGGCACTGCCCATCGCGAAATCGGCGTCGGGCGGCGAACTGTCGCGGGTGATGCTGGCCCTGGAGGTGGTGTTGGCCTCGCCGGAGGGCGGATCGGTGATGGTCTTCGACGAGGTCGACGCCGGCGTCGGCGGACGGGCCGCGGTGGAGATCGGCCGTCGGCTGGCCCGATTGGCGCGCAACCACCAGGTCATCGTCGTCACCCACCTGCCACAGGTTGCGGCGTTCGCCGACCACCACGTCGTGATCGGAAAGGACGACGACGGCCGGACCAGCACGGTCCGGACGCTGCAGCACGACGAGCGGGTGGGTGAATTGGCGCGCATGCTGGCCGGGCTGGGGGATACCGACACCGGGCGCGCCCATGCCGAGGAACTGCTCGCAACGGCCCAAGCCGACCGTGCCGGATGAATACGGTGGCATGTCGGTTCGATAACCCTTCGAAAGCGGAAAACCTTCGCGGACTCCACAAATAGGTGGGCGCGGCGTTAGGCTGTGGGATATGGATGTGACGCAAGGTGCTGCAGAGACCCCAGATGCTCAGCATCCGGGGAAGATGACCGTCGGTCTGCACCAGGAGTATTTGACTGCCAAGACGCGTGAAGTCGTCACCGGTATCGCCCAGGTGCGGACCTCGGTCGTCACCGAGAACGAGGAGATCTCGGTTCCGGTCAGCCGAGAGTTCGTGGAGGTCGACCGTGTGGTCGTCGACGACCGCGAGGTAGACGAGGTGCCCGCGCCGTATTGGGACGGCGACACGTTCGTCGTGCCGGTCGTCGAGGAGGAGATCGTCGTCGTCAAACGACTGGTCGTGCGCGAGGAAGTCCGGGTCACCCGTCACCGCAGGACCAAGAACGTCGTCGTCGACGGAGAGGTCCGGCGTCAGCGCGTCGATGTGGTGCAGGTCGATCCGCACCACCACGTCCGCACGGAGATTCCCATTGATACGCGTTTTACTCGAGAGCCCGGGATTACTAGTGGAAGCAGCGGCGACTAGAGTTCCGTGCGTAGGCGGTTTTCGGGTTTGAAGTCCGATGACCCGATCCGAACAAGACGCGACAATACGGCATCCAAACTGGCACAGTGTGGCCAAAGACTTTTGCAACGGAGGGATTGAGCAATGATCGTCACTTTTGCCGGTTACGACATCAAAGTCGGCACCCCGGTGGTTTCGCGTGACGGTGCCGAAGTGGGCACTGTGGCAGACACCCAGGGCGCAGATCTTGTCGTCGACGTCCAGAACAGTGCGCAGAACATGCTTCTCGCGGAGAGCGGTGTAGCCGCGTTCGAACCGGACTTCATCCGACTCGACCTGACCGCCGCCCAGGTCGCCGAGGGCGACTGGGTCGCCGTTGGCGGTGCTGTTCCCGACGAGGCGCCGGTGCCCGTCGTCGAACCCGTCGTGGCCGAGCCGGTGGCCGCAGTGCCGCTGGCCGAACCGGTTCCAGCCCCGGAGCCCGTGGCCGCTCCGGAGCCGGCGCCCGAACCGGCCCCCGCGGCGGCGGTTCCCGCTGCTGCGCCGGCGCCGACCGAGGCGGCGCGCACCGTCGCCCTGCACGCGGAGGATCTCGTTGCCGCCAAGCGCGAGGTGCCGACCGGCGTCGTCAAGGTCCACAAGGAGGTCGTCGTCGACAACGCCTCCCTTGATGTCGACGTCTTCGAGGAGAAGCTGACCGTCAACCGCACCGAGCTCAACGACGACGTCGTCGATCCGAACTACGCATTCGAAGAGGGCGTCTTCGAGATCGAACTGCGCGGCGAAGAGGTCGAGGTCGGCAAGCGCGTGCGCCGTATCGGCCAGGTCGAGTTCGGCAAGGAACGCCAGACGCGCACCCAGCGGGTCACCGGCCAAACGCGCCGCGAAGAGCTCGAGTTCGACGAGGAGCCCTACGGCGGCTCTGCGACCTGACAAGAGACAGCCAAAAGCGAAAACCCCGCGTCGTGCTCCGTGACGCGGGGTTTTCGTTGTCTGCACTAGGTCAGCTCTTGGCCGGCAGCGGGAACATCGCGTCGGTGACGTCACCGCCGAGTCCGTTATGTGAGACGCGACTTCTGGTGTTGGTGAGAAATTTGTGACAAAAGTGGTGGATGTTGCGGCGCGCCTGCGTGAGATGCGGTCGTAGACGACACATGATGTGCCCATGAAGATGCCTGCCGTACTCAGCCGTTCCCACGCAAACCTGCCTGGCACCACTGGAATCGCCAGGATCGACAAGGACACCAAGCGACTACTCGAACGGGTCGGTCCTGGTGACGTGGTCATCCTCGACCAGACCGACCTCGACCGCACCACCGCCGACGCGCTGGTCAACGCGCAGGTCGAAGCCGTGGTGAACGCCGCCCAGTCCATCTCGGGGCGCTTCCCGAACCTCGGACCCGAGGTACTCGTCGCGTCGGGGATCACCCTGCTCGACGACGTCGGCATCGACGTCTTCAACAAGGTCCGCGAAGGCGTCAAGGTCCGCATCAACGACGACAAGCTCTACATCGGTGAGCGACGGGTCGCGCTCGGCGTGGAACTCGTGGAGACCGACATCGCCGACCGCATGATCGAGGCCAAGTCCGGCGTCGTCGACCACCTCGAGGCCTTCTCCGGCAACGCGATCGAATACCTGCGCAGCGAGTCGCCCCTGCTGATCGACGGGGTGGGCGTGCCCGAGGTCGATGCCGACCTCGACGGAATGCACGTGGTGGTCGTGGCCGATGGGCCTGATCACGCGGCCCAGCTCCGAGCACTCAAGCCGTTCATCCGCGAGTACTCGCCGGTCATGATCGGCGTCGGAGCGGGCGCCGACATCCTGTACAAGGCCGGCCACAAGCCGGCGCTCATCGTCGGCGATCCCGACGAGATCTCGCGCGACACCCTGCGCTGCGGCGCTCAACTGGTCCTGCCCGCCGACACCGACGGGCACGCCGCGGGGCTCACCCGCATCCAGGATCTCGGCGTCGGGGCGATCACCTTCCCCGCGGCCGGAACGGCATCCGACCTCGCCCTACTGCTGGCCGACCATCACGGTGCCGACTTGATCGTGACCGTCGGATACGGCGGCGGCCTCGACGACTTCTTCGACCGCTCGCGCCGCGAGACCAACCCGTCGACGTTCTTGACGCGACTGAAGGTGGGACCCAAGCTCGTCGACGCGAAGGCGGTCGCCTCCCTCTATCGCACACGCGGATCCGGGGTGGGTATCGCGCTGCTCGTGCTCGCCACCCTCGCCGCGGTGATCGCGACGCTGATGCTCTCGGGCCACGCCGCCGGCGTGGTCGACTACCTCGTCGAACAGTGGCACCACCTCGCGGCCTGGGTATCCGGGCTCAGGTCCTAGTCGGCGGCGTTCGGTGATCTCACTGCGCCAGCACGCGATCTCGTTGGTCGCGGTTTTCGCCGCGCTCATCATCGGGCTCTTCCTCGGCACGGGGTTCCTCGGCGACAAGGTCAACTCGTTGACCGGGACGAGCCGCGATCGTGTCGGCGACCTCAACGACCAGCTCGACGAGGCGAATGCCGCGCGCAACGCGTCGGACAGCTTCGCCCACGCGGTGGCCCCGCGGCTGTTGCAGAACCAGTTGAAGGGTCGCAGCGTCGTCGTCATCACCGTGCCCAATTCCGCCGACGACGACGTGACCGCGGTCAAGGAGTCCCTTTCGGCCGCGGGAGCGACGTTCGCCGGGCAGTTGGGGCTCACCGAGACGCTGCTGCGCGACCGGGAG
>CAZVVS010000211.1:0-8541 GCA_964630585.1 uncultured Gordonia sp. | reverse complement strand
CGGCTACGGCAGTGCCGGCGAGCGCTGCATGGCGATCAGCGTCGCCGTCCCCGTCGGCGAGGAGACCGCCAACGCGCTGCGCGAGAAGCTGACCGACAGGGTGCGCTCGCTGCGCGTCGGCCATCCGCTGGATCCCAAGTCCGACTACGGGCCGCTGGTCACCGCTGCCGCGCGCGACCGTGTCATCGACTACATCGACCAGGGCGTGAAGGCCGGGGCCGACCTCGTCGTCGACGGTCGTGCGCACACCAGCGACGAGTCGACGTTCGAGAAGCAGGACCTGTCCAACGGCTTCTACCTCGGCCCGACGCTGTTCGACCACGTCACCAAGGACATGTCGATCTACACCGACGAGATTTTCGGCCCGGTGCTGTGCATCGTGCGCGCCCACGACTACGAGGAGGCGCTCGCGCTGCCGTCCGAGCACGAGTACGGCAACGGCGTCGCCATCTTCACGCGCGACGGTGATGCGGCCCGCGATTTCACCTCCCGCGTCGAGGTCGGCATGGTCGGCGTCAACGTGCCGATCCCGGTGCCGGTCGCCTACCACACGTTCGGCGGCTGGAAGCGCTCCGGATTCGGCGACCTCAACCAGCACGGACCGGCGGCGATCCAGTTCTACACGAAGACCAAGACGGTGACGTCGCGCTGGCCGTCGGGAATCAAGGACGGGGCCGAGTTCGTGATCCCGACGATGAGCTGACATGGCCCCGGTTTCCGGCGACCTCTCCGGTCTCGACGAGGACGACCGCGTCCTCGTCGAGACGGCCGCGGCCTTCGCGGCCCGCAAGATGGCGCCCTTCGCCCTCGAGTGGGACGAGCGCAAACACTTCCCGGTCGACGTGCTGCGGGAAGCCGCCGAGCTCGGCATGGGCGCGGTCTACTGCGGCGACGACGTCGGCGGCTCGGGGTTGCGACGCCTCGACGGCGTACGGATCTTCGAGCAACTCGCCTACGCCGATCCCGCCGTCGCCGCGTTCCTCTCGATCCACAACATGTGCGCGGCAATGATCGACGGCTTCGGCACCGAAGAACAGCGTTCGACGTGGATCCCGCGGCTGGCGTCGATGGCGACCGTCGCGTCGTACTGCCTCACCGAGCCGGGCGCAGGGTCGGACGCCGCGGCCCTGACCACCCGGGCCGAGCGCGACGGCGACGAGTACGTCCTCACCGGCGTCAAGCAGTTCATCTCCGGGGCCGGGGCGTCGGACCTCTACGTCGTCATGGCCCGCACCGGCGCGTCCGGGCCCAAGGGGATCTCCACCTTCCTCGTCGAAAACGGTTCTGCCGGACTGAGTTTCGGTGCACAAGAACGCAAGATGGGCTGGCACGCCCAGCCCACCGCACAAGTGATCCTCGACGGTGTGCGGGTACCCGCGGCCAATCTGCTCGGCGGCACGGAGGGCATCGGGTTCACCATCGCGATGTCGGGGCTCAACGGCGGGCGCCTCAACATCGCGGCCGCCTCGCTGGGCGGTGCGCAGGCGGCGTTCGACAAGGCGGCTGGGTATGTCTCAGATCGTCGGGCGTTCGGCGGCGCGCTCATCGATGAGCCGACCGTGCGCTTCACCCTCGCAGACATGATGACCGGCCTGCACACGTCGCGGCTCACCCTGTGGCACGCCGCGACCGCCCTCGACGAGGGTGCGCCGGACAAGGTCGAGCAGTGTGCGATGGCCAAGCGGTACGTCACCGACACGTGTTTCACCGTCGCTGATCATGCGCTGCAACTACACGGCGGCTACGGCTACCTCACCGAGTACGGCCTAGAGAAGATCGTGCGCGACCTGCGCGTGCACCGGATCCTCGAGGGCACCAACGAGATCATGCGCGTGGTCCTGGGCCGGTCGGTCGCCGCGCGCTTCAAAGACAACTGACTGCTAGCGACAAGGGAGAAATGACATGACGACGATCGCCTTCCTCGGCCTGGGGAACATGGGCGGCCCGATGGCCGCGAACCTCGTCAAAGCCGCCTACACGGTGCGCGGCTTCGACCCGGTTCCCGCAGCCGTGGAGATCGCGCGCGCCAACGGCGTGGTCCCCTGCGACACCGCCGCCGACGCCGCGACCGGCGCCGAGGTCGTCATCACGATGCTGCCCAACGGGGCGATCGTGGGCGCGGCCTACGACGATGTGCTGGCGACCGCGACGCCGGGCGCGCTGTTCATCGACTCCTCCACCATTTCCGTCGACGATGCGCGCGCCATCCATCAGCGCGCGATCGACGCCGGTTTCGCGCAGGTCGACGCACCCGTCTCCGGCGGTGTGAAAGGCGCAACCGCCGGCACGCTGGCGTTCATGGTCGGCGGTGAGGAGGCCGCCGTCGACCGTGCCCGCCCAATCCTCGATCCGATGGCCGGCAAGGTGATCCACTGCGGCGACTCCGGCGCCGGGCAGGCCGCGAAGGTCTGCAACAACATGCTGCTCGCCGTGCAGCAGATCGCCGTCGGCGAAGCATTCGTCCTGGCCGAGAAGCTCGGGTTGTCCGCGCAGTCGCTCTACGACGTCGTCACCGGCGCCACCGGCAACTGCTGGGCGATCGAGGTCAACTGCCCGGTCCCCGGACCCGCACCCGCGTCCCCGGCGAACAACGACTTCAAGCCCGGCTTCGCCACCGCCTTGATGAACAAGGACCTGGGCCTGGCGATGGACGCGGTGTCCTCGACCTCGTCGCGAGCCCCCCTCGGTGAACATGCCGCGAAGCTCTACGCAGAATTTGCCGCCGAACACGCGGGAGAGGACTTCTCCGCGATCATCAACGCCCTGCGCTGACCCCTAACCCCCCTTGGATTCGGCTGAAGTTGGCAAGTCAGTAGGCGGCAGCAATGCGATCCGCAACACGCTTGCCGAGGATCCGCTCAATCTGGATGCGATCACTCCTCGGTCGCCGGGTCGAGCAGCTGCCAACACAACCAGTGCGGCGTCGTCGCGCGCGTCATGACGCGACCCCGACGGGGATAATGCAATTCCTATCGGGATTCGATCACGCCCATCTGCATTTCCACTCGATCCGCAACCCATCGAAGTGCGACGATGAGGACCACCCCCCCCCCCCCACGATGACGAGGATGCCGATGACCGACGCCCTTCTCTCGCTACTCGTCGTCGCGACCGCCCTCGCGCTGGCCGTCGTCGTGTGGCTCATCCGCAACGACCGGATGCCCCACGCCGCCGTGCTCGCGGCGACGGCGGTGTGCGTCGTGGGCCTGCTCGCAATGATCTTGACCGATTGGCCGCTGGTGAACCTCGCCCAGTTCTGGGCGGACCACTCGGTTCTGGCCAGCACTCTCTCGTCGCTGCTGCTCGTCGGGATCGTCTTCCTCGTCTATGAGCGCGGCGAGAAGAAGCGGCAGGAGGAACTCGCCGAGGGACTGTCGGGCGCGGGTGCGGGCGGCATCGTCGACCACATCGTCGACGCCGAGATTGCGTTGGCGCTCTTGTCGTCGCCGACCGACCCCGCGGCCCGTGAGCCGCAATTCTGGGCGGATTGGGCGACGCCGGGCAAGCCGCTGCGGTGGTTGCGTGCCGGCCGCGAGGAGATTCTCAATTCGCCGACCGATCCGGCGCGGGACCCGCGCAGCGTCAAAGGAACCGCCGACGATCCGCTCGTGCCGTGGGGTCGCGCGCTGATCGACCAGGCGATCCGGCGCTTGCTCGCCGCCATGCGCGATTGGTCGTCGCTCATCGGCGCCTCCGGTGACGGCACCGAGGCATTGCTGCTGCTGTCGCGGGTCCGCTCCGACCTCATGGAATTGCACGACCTCTACCCGACCAACAGCAAGCCCGGCTCCCGGCCGGACCGCCAACGCGCCTACGAGCTCGCGGAGCAGCTGCGGATCCGGCTGCGCATCCTCGCCGCCGCATTCGAGGAGTGGAGCGGCGCCAGCACCTTCCGCCGCGAGGTGCTGCCCACGTCGGCTCCCCTTCCACCGGTCCTGCCGGACTTCGGGCGCACGGGTGCGACGCTGAGCCGGCGTCTCACCGACACCGCCGTCGCGTTGGGTTTCGGCGCACCGCGGACGACTGTCGGCGGGGTGCGGAAGTTTGTCCAGATCGCGCACGGCGGTCAGGTCGACAAGCTCGGTCGCGACTACTACACCTCCCACCTGCTGCCCATCGCCGCGAAGCTGGAATCCCACGGCGACGATGCGACGATGGCCGGCCTGCTTCACGATGTTCTGGAGGACACGTCGGTGACGGCCGACCAGCTACGTCAGTTGGGCGTGCCCAAGTCGGTTGTCCGCGCGGTGGAGTCGGTGACCAAACGCGACGGCGAGCCCTACGACGACCTGATCCGACGATCAGCGGCCGACCCGCTGGGCCGCATCGTCAAGCTCGCCGACAACGAGCACAACCGAGAGTCGAACGCCGAACTCGCCGCCGTCGATCCCAAGGCCGCCGAACGGTTGATGAAGAAGTACGACGCCGCTCGGGAAGTGCTGTTGGCCGCGGGGCGGTAACCCCTGAAGCCTGTCAACGGTTCGGCCTGAAAGGGAGGAATTCCCTCGGCGTCCCAACCATCTACTGGTTTCAGGGACCCGCGCGCATACTGACTGAACCGGCGACAGAGGGGGTGACGTGGAAGACTCCGACGACGATCAGATGGTCTTCATCAGCTACCGCAACGCCGACTGGCCCTTCGCGCATCGCCTACAAGAGCGCCTGGAAGCGAGCTCGCGCGGCATTGTCTACATCGACCGCAAGATCCACACCGACGACTACGAGCGCGAACTACTCGACAAGGTCCGACACTGCGCCGTCTTCCTGCTGATCGTCACGCCACGGACCCCTCGACGAGGAGCGGGTCGCGCACCGCGAGGACTGGATCCGACGGGAAGCCTCGCTCGCACTGGCCCTGGACAAGCCGATCGTCCTGGTCCTCTACGAAGGCCAGTTGCTCCCCCCACCGGACCGCCTGCCAGAGGACATGCGCGGACTCGTCACCAAGCAGGGGGTCAAGTTCTACCCCGACTTCTTCGACGAGGCCGTCGACCATCTGCGAACTCAGTGCACCAACGTCGCCCCGAGCCTGCTGTGGACCGCGCCTTCCCCCAAACCCCCGCCCCTCGCGACGAATCTGCCTCGTCGACTGGAAGCGGCCATGCCCAGGGAGGTCGCGGAGAGTCGCAGGACCGAGGTCCGCGTGAAGCTCTGCCGGCCACACAGCAAGGGCCTCAAGGCCGAGCTGCCCGCCGTCCTCGACAGTGGCGATGAGATCGCCAAGGGCGATGTCCGGCACGCCACGTTCCCCATGGCCTTCCCCACCGATCGCGACGGTTCGCTACTGCCAGCGATCCTGTGCGTCAGCGTGATCGCCGAACACTACGACGTGGAGTTCGCCACCTACCCGGACAGCGCCTGCGATGACCTTGCCGAGGTGGAGCTGTCCCCGGACGCAGACTCGCGCACCGTCGTCTTCGACTTGCATCCCAAGGACGGGCCGACGCTCGGCCCGTCAAAGGTGTGGGTCCGGGTGTTCTATCAGGGGCGCCCGGTCGCCGAGCTGAGCCTCGGTACGACCCGCGTCTCCCGTGTGCCCGACGACGTGTACGTGCTCACGTACAGCGCAGTCGTACCGACCGGCGCTCAATCGCCATACGAACCGGCCGCACCACCTGTGCCGCCCGCACCTCCGAGCGGCCCGGGTTACGTCGGGGGCCCAGGCTACGCCGCCCCGAACATCGCCGGGCGAATCGGCGATAGCCCCCAGTGGGCACCCACACCACAACAGCCGCTGCCAGCGCCTCCCCAAAGCTGGCAGCCAGGCGCCTTCCCATATGGAGGAGCGCCGTACCAGCCGCCCGGCAACCGGCGAACGGCACTGATCGTCGGCGGCATCGCCCTGCTCGTCATCGTCGCGATTGTCTTAGCATTCGTGCTGTGACCAAGTCTGTAGGCGCCGGCGCGGCAATCCTGATCGTTCTGTTCTCGCTGGCCGGATGCGGATCCTCCGAACCTAAGGAGATCCCGTCGACGGTCACTGTCGTCAGCACCGAGACCACCACGGCGGCAACGACGGAAACCACCGAAACCGACCCAACCGAGACGACGGAGACATCCGCGTCGGCCCCTCCCGGCGCGACGTCGGCCACCGACGAGGGGTCGTTCACCATGCCCAACCTCGTCGGCGAAGTCCTGCAGACCGCACAGAACGAGATGCAGCGGATTTCAGGCAACCCCGTCTACTACACCTCATCGTCGGATGCGACGGGTAAGGGCCGCCGGCAGATTCTCGACCGCAGGTGGAAGGTGTGCAGCCAATCGGTCGCACCGGGCACGCAGGTACCGGTTCACGGCCCGACCATCGACTTCTCCGTGGTGAAGCTCGACGAGACTTGCCCGTAGGGACCGAACTGCGGAGGTCTACGACTCGTATGTGGTCGCCCAACTCCGCACTAGCCCGCTAGTCAGTGGCAACCATCGCGGCGAGCCCCCGCACGGTCTCGATCAACCCCTCGACCTCCCCGACGGTGGGGGCGAGTTCGTAGGTGTGATGGTGTGATGCGCGGCTGAGCGCGTCCCACGCGTACTGCGCACGACTCGGGACCGTCGGATCTCGTCGACTGGTTTCAGTGCCTTTATCGGACAACACCGACTAGCCGTGGAGCCCATGTCGGGATACCACGGCAGCCCACCGAACTCTGCCGACTAGCGCCGAACAAAGGGAGGGTTTCCCTCTGCGGCCCGATCATCGGCTGGTTTCAGGGCACAACACCAACGTCCAACGACGGTTGTCACCCCAACAATGCCGCCGACACCAACGAGACCTCGATCGGCTCGACAAGCACCAGCACCTCGTCACCGACGGCTCGTCCCGCCTGCTGGTACTGACCATCACGGAGGGCCCAGGCGGTGATCGACGGCTCGTCGGGGTCGACGACCCAATAGTGGGCACACCCGGCGCGCTGCAACCGTTCCCTCTTCAGCAACAAGTCGATACCGCGCGTCGACGGCGAGAGAACCTCGACCGCCAGGACCGGCGGCCCCGGCAGTTCTCGGTCGACAAACGGCTCCCGAGGTGCGATCAACAGATCCGGCTGGATCACCGTGTCCTTAGCCAGCACCACATCAAACGGCGCATACAGAATCTCGAGATCAGCGGGGCACGCTGCACGAAGCGCCAGATGCAAGTTCCCGCTTACCCGCTGGTGGATTCGGCGTGGTGCCGGGCTCACGACGAGAATCCCGTCGAGCAGCTCGTATCGGTGGCCATCATCGGACATTTGATCGAGATCGTCGCGGGTCAGCGCACGACCACGCGGCAGTCCCACCACTTCGGTCGTCATAGTCGTCATCGTAAGCCTCCGAATCCCCCATGGCCATCGGGGCTAACCCGCTGACCGGCCGCTATGTCCGGCCTCACCTTCGTTTGGCCGCCAGCCTGTGGACAACTCGAAACTGTGGACAACCGACCGTCAGCGAACCGATCCAGCCCAGTCGACGGCGTGAACCACATGCGTCCCCGGAATGCCCTTCAGCTCGACGTCGCGCGCATCCAACATGAGGAAGGAGCCGTCGAGATCGTCGAAGACGGCGTTGCTGATAAGAATCTCCTCGCCGTCGGCCTCCCCGGCCACGCGCGCGGCCATGGCCACGTTCTGACCGAAGAGGTCGTTGTCGCGGTGGACGGCGGCACCGCGGTGCACACCGATACGGACGCGCACGGGATCGAGGCCGGATCCAGGCCGTGCGTCGGAGATCGCGCGCTGGACGTCGACGGCAGCGCCGACCGCGTCCGCGGGTGAGCCGAAGGCCACCATGAAACCGTCGCCCTGGGTTTTCACAACGTGGCCGTGATGGGCGTCGACAGCGCGATTGACGATGCGGTCGTGCTTGCCCAGCAGGCGCACCCAGGCGTCGTCGCCGAGTCGGGTGTTGAGCGTCGTGGAGTCTTCGATGTCGGAGAAGAGGATCGTCACCTGCCCGTCGGCGTCGGCGATCTTCACCAGGTCGGGGCGCTGCACATGGGCCCAGCCGGCCAGCTCGTCGACGGAACTGCGGACCACCCGACCCAGGCCCTGATCGGCGACCTTGATCGCGGTACCCACCGCGCCCCTGGCCAACTGGCCGGCCGTGGGGACGCGCAGCCGACGACGACGCGACGGCCCGCTCAGCTCTTCGAGCCGGTGTCGCAGCGCTCCGGCTCGGTGGCGTGCGACGAGCCATAGGACGGTGGTGGTCGTCGAAAGTGCGAGGAGTGCCACCACAACCAAGGCCAGCGTCAACTCAAGTGTGGTCATCGTGGCCAACGTACCGTGACGTCGCCTCCACCGGGGCCTGCGCTGCGGCGTCAGCTGCTCTTCAAGACAGCGGTTGCAAACTCCGGAGCCAGCTTGAGAAGCGCCCCGGCGAGCTCGGCAGCAGTCCCAGGCAAGCCACTGGTCAGCGAGTGGCGATGAGGCCGTCGGTATGGGTCGGGGCTGAATCAGGCGCGGCAAGCTCCGTCAGGGCGCTAGCCCGCTCGACACACATCCGCTCCTCGTACGCCAGGACGTCAGCGAGGCGAACGCGGCGATGCCGACCGGGGGTGGTGTACGGGAT
>CAZVVS010000210.1:0-8559 GCA_964630585.1 uncultured Gordonia sp. | reverse complement strand
CGCCGCACGCTTTGGCATGCACGACACCGACGAACAGCTGAGATTCAACGCCATCGCCAACACCGTGGGCGTGCTGACGCTCGTCGTGTTCAGCGTCGTCGGCGGATTTCTGTCGGACCGACTCGGCCGTCGCAAGCCGTTCGTCATCGCCGCCGGCCTGATCATGGCGACCGCCCAGGTCGGTGTCGCCACCACCCCGCTGATGGGGTCGTGGGGCCTGGCGGCCCTGCTGTTCTGGGAGGTCGTGCTGGGCGCCGGGGCCGGCATGTTCTTCGCGGTCGACACAGCCCTGTGTATCGCTCTCCTTCCCAGCAGCGACGACACAGCCAAGGACCTGGGTGTCCTCAACATCGCCAATGCACTTCCCCAGTCCCTCGCCCCGCTGCTCGCCGGCGTCCTCGTCATCCCCGTCGGGCAGGCGATATGGCCCGGTGCGGGCTACTCGATGTGGTTCGTTGTGGCCGCATCGTGCTGCGCCGCGGGAGCACTGCTCATCCCCCGGATCACTACCGTCGACTGACCAAGTTAGGACTCATCGCATGGACCGCGAGCCACGATTCGCCTATCAAGACCCCGCCGTCGACATCGAGCGCCGCGTCGAGGACCTCCTCTCGCGCATGACCCTCGAGGACAAGGCGGGGATGATGTTCCACCCCCTGACCGGCCTCGGGAACGTCGACGCGGCCGGCCCCTTCGGCTCACCGTCGACGCGGACACTGCTGGACCGCCGCATCAACCACATGAACATCCTGTGGGCAGCCAGCGCCCGCGAGATCGCCGAGTGGCACAACGCAATCCAACGTGCGGCATTGGAGCAGCCATTGGGTATTCCGGTCACCGTCTCCAGCGACCCGCGCCACTCGTTCACCGACAACCCGGCCACCGCGATGCTGTCGGGTCCGTTCTCGCAGTGGCCGGAGCCGTTGGGCTTCGGCGCCCTCGCCTCCGCCGATCTGGTGCGCCACTGGGCGACGGTGATAGCCAGCGAATACCGGGCCGTTGGCATCCGCGTCGCCCTTCATCCGCAGGTCGATCTGGCCACTGAGCCGCGATGGGCGCGGATCAGTACCACCTTCGGTGAGGATGCCGACCTGACCAGCCGCCTCGGGGCCGCCTACGTACGCGGCCTGCAGGGCGAGTCCATCGGCCCGGATTCCATCGCAGCGATGGGCAAGCATTTCCCCGGCGGCGGACCCCAGGTCGACGGTGAGGACGCGCACTTCGCCTACGGGCGGGAGCAGGCCTATCCAGGCGACGGGTTCGAGTACCACCTGAAGCCGTTCCGTGCGCTCATCGACGCCGGCGTGGCCCAGCTCATGCCCTACTACGGGATGCCGGTCGGCACCGGGTTCGAGGAGGTGGGCTTCGGATTCAACAAGCAGATCCTCACCGACCTGCTGCGCGGGCAACTCGGGTTTGACGGCGTCGTCTGCAGCGACTGGGGCATCCTCGCCGACAAGTTCTGGGGTGTGGAAGGCCTGACCTACGAGGAGCGCATGGTCAAGGCCCTCGATGCGGGGGTCGACCAGTTCGGCGGTGAGTTCCGACCGAACGTTTTGGTGCAACTCGTCCACGGCAGTCGCGTCCCCGAGTCGCGGCTGGAGTCCTCGGTGAGGCGCCTGTTGCGCGACAAGTTCCGCCTGGGTTTGTTCGACGACCGATTCGTCGACGCCGAAGAGTCCGGCACCATCGTCGGCACCCCCGCCGCACGCGAGGAGGGGCTCCGCGCCCAGGCCGAGGCCCACGTTCTGCTGCGCAACGGCGAAGCCCGCGCCCGTCTGCCCCTCGACGGCCCCGTCCGTCTCTACGCCGAGGGCCTGTCCGCACGGACGGTGGGCGACCGGGCGGTGATGGTCGACGATCCCGCCGAGGCCGACGTCGCCGTCCTCCGCCTGACGGCTCCCTTCGAGCCGCGCGGCGAGGCCGGCACCCTCGAATCCTTCTTCCACGCGGGCTCTCTGGACTTCCCCAACGACGAGATCGAGCGCGTCACCCGGATCTGTCGCGCCGTGCCCACAGTCGTCGACGTGTACCTGGACCGGCCCGCGATTCTGACCGGGCTCGCCGCGGAAGCCGACACGCTGATCGTCAACTTCGGCGCCACCGAGACTGCTTGTTGCCGAATCCTTTTCGGTGAGGCCGAACCGCTGGGAAAGCTACCGTTCGACCTACCCTCGTCCATGGCCGCGGTCACTGCCAGCCGCTGCGACGTCGCCTTCGACACAACCGATCCGTTGTTCCGGTTCGGGTTCGGTCTGAGCTATACGGACTTCACACCCGCGCCGCCCTACACCCCTGCCGCCGAGGCCGACGACTCGCCCGTGGGGCGCTTCGATCTGGACCGCATCACAGTAGGGCCGCTGCTTGACGACCTACAGGCCCACGCAATCCTCGCGCAGCACATGCCCGACCTGCTCGCCGACGAGATCCGCGAGACAGTCGCGTCCCTGCCTTTCGCGCTGGTCCTGCAGATGGCCGAGCACCTTACCGATGACGAGGCCGCCGGAGTCCGGGCACAGCTCGCGGCTCTGCCCCCACTCCGCGAGGATTAGAAATGGCGACGACCGCATCTCGGCACCCCGCAACCGCGGTAATCGCCGGACTCATCCTCGCGACTGCCGCGGGCACCGGACAGACCGTCGGCGCTCCACCGGCCACCCCTACACCGGGAACGGTGCTCGCCGACAACGCGATGATTGACGGTCGCGCCGACGGTCCACGGTTAGTCGTGTACGGTTCGCGGCGGCAAGACGGCTCCCCCGTCGCGGTGAGCGGAACGTTCATCGACAACCGCATCCGATGGACCGGCCCGGGCCCACGTCCCGTCGTGGTGATCGGCCCCGGAACCGTCGGGCAGGGCGATACGTGCGCGACGTCCGCCACCATCCGCACGTCGCTCTCGCCGCGCACACCGCCGACACAGGTACTGGATCAGCAGCTGCCCGACGCCGGTCAATGGCTGAAGATGGGCGCCCGCGTGTTCATCACCGACTACGTCGGCCTGGGCACCCCGGGGATCCACACCTATACCAACCGCCGGGAGGGTGCCCACGCCATATTGGATGGTGCCCGTGCCGCGCTCCGCCTTTCCGGTCGCGGCCCCACGACGCCGATCGTGATGTGGGGCTACTCGCAGGGCGGTGGCGCGGCCGCGGCAGCCGCCGAAATGCAACCGTCCTACGCTCCCGAACTGCGCGTGAAGGGCACGTGGGCGGGGGCCCCGGTCGCCGATCTCGTCAATGTGCTGGACCGCGTCGACGGCACGTTGATCGGCGGGGTGATCGGGTGGGCCCTAAACGGGCTATTCGACCGCTATCCCCACCTGGAAGCGGCGCTGAAGCCGGTCATCAGCCCCACCGGATTCGCCACGATGACGACCTTGGGAACGCAGTGCGTCGCCGACCTCGTCGCGCACCACCCGTTTCTGAGCACGACATCACTCACCCGCGACAGAAGGCGCCTCGTGGCCCATCTCGAACGCACCCCAGCCGCACTGGCCGCCCTGAACGACCAGCGCATCGGCACCCTCGTCCCGCGCACCCCTGTCCTGATCACCAGTGCGCGCAACGATGACACCGTCCCCTACGGGCAAGCGCGCCGACTAGCCGCAGACTGGTGTGCCCGTGGCGCCACGGTCAGGTTCCGCACCAACGAGTTGCCACCGATCCTCCCCGGAGCCACCTTGCCGAACCACTACGGACCCCAACTGGCCGACTACCTCTCCCCGAACTCCCCGCTCAGATTCCTCCTCGACCGACTCGCCGACAAACCCCTGAACGGCTGTCGAATCGCGTAGCGGCGCACCAAACGAAGGAACCACCTTGACCGACCCAGTATCCCCACCGGTCCGTCGTGCCGTCTTCTGCATGGCCGCGGCGCTCTTGCTTCCGTCCGCGGCAACGCAGGCCACCCCCGCCAAGGCACCCGTCGTCTATGTCGCCCTAGGCGACTCCTTCTCCGCGGGTGCAGGTATACAGCCCCAGAGCGGGGGTGACACGGGGACCATCTGTCTGCAATCGGCCGTCAACTATCCACACCTCGTCGCAAAGGCGCTCGGGGCCGTCCGCTTCACCGACGTCACCTGCGGTGCGGCGACGTCGCGCAATTTGACCGGCACGCAGTTCGACGTCTCCGGCCCGGCCCGCCCGCCGCAATTCGACGCCCTCACCTCCGACACCACGCTGGTGACCCTAGGAATAGGCGGCAACGACATCGGCTTGGTGGAACTCGCCGCCAGTTGCATCAACCCGCTCCCCGAGCCGCTGGGCCGCTCTTGCGCCGCGGCAAACAACGCTGGTGGCCGTGATCTGGTGGGCCAGCGCATTCGCGCCTTCGTGCCCACGTATGCAGCGATCCTGCGCGAGATCCACCGGCGGGCACCACGAGCGAGAACTCTGCTCGTCGGCTACCCGACCGCGATCAGGCGCAACGGTTGCCCCGGGGTCCAGCCGGCATGGCCGGCGGATGCGGACTACGTGCAGGCCAAGATTGATCAGCTGAACGGGGTCATGGCCGCCCAAGCGGCTGCGCACGGGGTGACATTCGTGAGCCTCACCGAAGCCACCCGCGGACATGATGCCTGCGCTGATCTCGATCGCAGATGGATGGTCGGCGTCGTCCCCGCGTCGGCCGACGCACCCATTCCGCTCCACCCCAACGCGGCGGGCCACCGGAACACCGCCCGACAGGTTCTCGCCGCGCTGTCGCAGTGACCGGGAATCATGACAGATCCCGATGCGGGCGGTTCAGAGCATGACGCCCGGGTTGAGTAGGCCTTGTGGATCCAGCGCCTGCTTGATCGTCCGGGTCAGCTCCATGACGTCCTCGCCCACCTGCGCGGCGAGATAGCCCTTCTTGAGCCGGCCCACCCCGTGCTCGCCGGTGATCGTGCCGCCCAGGTTGATGGCCAGCTCCATCACCTCGCCGAACGCCAGGTGGGCGCGCTGCGTCTGATCGGAGTCCGCCGGGTCGAAGACGATCAACGGATGAGTGTTGCCATCACCGGCGTGGGCGATCACCGAGATCACGACGTCGCGCTCCGTTGCGATCGCAGCCACGCCCTCGACCAGCGTCGGCAGCTGTGGCAGCGGCACGCCCACATCTTCCAACAGCAGCGAGCCGAGCCGTTCGACGGCGGGGATGGCGGCGCGACGGGCCGCGGTGAACATCTCGCCCTCGTCGGGGTCGTCGGTGGAGAAGACGTCCCCGGCACCGTTGTCGCGGAACGCCGCCTCGATGATGGCGATCTCTGCGGCACCGGCCTCCCCGGGGGCATCGGACTGCGCCACCAACAGTGCCCCGGCACTGCGGTCCAGATCCATGTGCAGCATGTCTTCGACGGCGTTGATGGAGACCCCGTCCATGAACTCGAGCATCGCCGGACGGATGCGCCCGGTGATCGCCAGGACTGCCCGGCTGGCGTCGCCGACGTCGGCGAATGTACCCACGACCGTGCTCGCGGCCGGCTGTGCCGGCAGCAGCCGGACGGTGACTTCGGTGATGATCCCCAGCAGCCCTTCGCTCCCGACGAACAGCTTCGTCAGCGGCAGGCCCGCCGAGTCTTTGAGGAGTTTGCCGCCCAGGCGGATCGCGCGACCGTCGGCGAGGACCACTTCCAGCGCCAACACGTAGTCGACGGTCACGCCGTACTTGACGCAGCACAGACCCCCGGCATTGGTGGCCGCATTTCCGCCAATGCTGCAGATCTCGAACGACGACGGGTCGGGCGGATACCACAGACCCTCTGCGGCGGCCGCGGCCTTCACCTCGACGTTGAGGGCGCCGGGTTCGCAGACGGCGGTGCGGGTGGCGGTGTCGATGACGACGCGCTGCATGCGCTCGGTGGTCAATACGACGGCCCCGTCGACGGCGGTGGCGCCGCCGGACAGGCTGGTGCCCCGACCGCGGGTGACGATGGGCACCGAGTTGGCCGCACACCAGCGCACCGCGGTCTGCACGTCGGCGGTGGTGCGGGGTCGCAGGAGCGCCAGGGGCGTCCCGGCGTCGGGGTCTTCGGCACGGTCTTGGCGATAGGCGGCGAGAATGTCCGGGTCGGAGATGACCACGTCGCCCAGTTCTGCGGTCAGGGAGTCGAGTAGTCCGGCGGCGATCGTCACCGGCTCAGCGTACGGCGCCACCGCCGCGGGGATATTCGTTCGACGGTTCCCCGTCGCCTTTCGTACCGTTGTCGAGCCGCCGACCGGCGGTCGGAAACTACGAGCATCGGAAGACCAATGAACGCGCAATTCCCCGTGTCACTGACGGGAGCTACCGCACCCACGCTGCTGTGGGCGCAGGAGACCTCCATCGAGGCCACCGCGCTCGATCAGCTGCGGCGGGTGTCGCGGCTGCCGTGGGTCCACGGGGTCGCCGTCATGCCCGACGTCCACGTCGGCAAGGGCGCCACCGTCGGATCCGTGATCGCCATGCGCGACGCGGTGTGCCCGGCCGCGGTCGGCGTCGACATCGGCTGCGGGATGGCAGCGGTCAAGACCGACCTGACCGCCGCCGCCCTGCCCGACGACCTGTCCGGCATGCGCCGCGCCATCGAGGCCAAGGTGCCCGTCGGCCGGCACGGCCACGACTCCCCGGTCAACACGGCACGCCTGCACTTCGGCGGAACCTGGAGCGGCGCGGGCGGCAGTTGGGACCCGTTCTGGAGCCGGTTCGGCGACCTGCACCGCGGCGTACGCCAGCTCGACACGCGCGCGCAGCGGCAGATGGGGTCCCTGGGCGGCGGCAACCACTTCATCGAGGTCTGCCTCGACGACGAGGGCGCCGTGTGGATCATGCTGCACTCCGGCTCCCGCAACATCGGCAAGGAGCTGGCCGATCGGCACATGGCGGTGGCCGCGAAGCTGCCGCACAACGCCGACCTGCCCGACCGTGACCTCGCCGTTTTCGTCGCCGGCACGCCGGAGATGGACGCGTACCGTCGTGACCTCGAGTGGGCGCAGGAGTATGCGGCGCGCAACCGCGCGGTGATGCTCGCGCTGGTGTGCGCTGCGGTACGGGAGAGCTTCCCGGGCCGCCAAGTACGGTTCGACGAGCCGATCAGCTGCCACCACAACTATGTGGCGGCCGAGGAGATCGACGGCGTCGAGCTGCTGGTCACCCGCAAGGGCGCGATCCGCGCGGGCACCGGTGACCTGGGGCTGATCCCCGGGTCCATGGGCACCGGCTCCTACGTCGTGCGCGGACTCGGGTCGGCAGAGTCCTTCTACTCCGCGTCGCACGGTGCGGGGCGTCGGATGAGCCGATCCAAGGCGCGCAAGACGTTCACCGCGGCCGACCTGGTGGAGCAGACGGCCGGTGTGGAGTCCCGCAAGGACTTCGGCGTCGTCGACGAGATTCCGGCTGCGTACAAGGACATCGACGAGGTGATCGCGGCGCAGACCGACCTCGTCGAGGTCGTGGCGCACCTGCGCCAGGTGGTGTGCGTCAAGGGGTGAAGCCCGTGGTCGCGGGGCTGGCTAGCACCAGTCCCGCGACCTCGAGCCGATCCGCAGGTCCAGTTTCTGCAGCCGATCGGCGACGACGGTGACCGCCCCCTCGGCGTTCTGCACCTTGCCGCGCACCACCAGGGCCGTCGCGGTGTGGGCCAATTCGCGGTAGCGGCGCCACAGGCCGACCGAGCAGACCACGTTCACCATGCCGGTCTCGTCCTCGAGGTTGATGAACGTGACGCCCGACGCCGTCGCCGGGCGCTGCCGGTGGGTCACCGCGCCGGCGACCAGGACGCGATCCCCGTCGTCGACGGAGAGCAGTTGGTCGGCCGGCACCACCCCAAGGGCGGCCAACCGCGGGCGCAGGTATTGCGTCGGGTAGCTCGTCGGGGTGATGCCGGTGGCCCACGCATCCGCGGAGGCCAACTCCACCGCCGAGAGACCCGGTAGTTCCGGTGCCGCCGAGCCCGCGCGCAGCGGCAGTTGGTCGCGCCGGTGCCGCGCCGCCTCCCCCGCCGCCCACAGGGCCTGGCGCCGGGTCAGCCCGAACGCGTCCAACGCGCCCGCGGTCGCCAGCGCCTCCCACTGTGTCTGCGACAGTTCGACGCGGGCGGCGGCGTCGTCGAGGTCGGCGAAGCGCCCGTGCGCCGTGCGCTCGTCGACGATCCGCTGGGCCGCCTCGTCGCCGACCGACCGCACCCCGGAGAGCCCTAGGCGCACCTGGGTGCCCGCCTCCTCCAACGTGGCATGGGCCAGCGAGGCGTTCAGGTCGGGCCGGTGCACCACCACGCCGTGTCGGCGCGCATCGGCGACCAGTGACTGCGGCGAGTAGAACCCCATCGGCTGGGCACGCAACAGCGCCGCGCAGAACGCAGCCGGATGGTGCAGCTTGAACCAGGCGGAGTAGAACACCAGCGACGCGAAGCTCTGCGAATGGCTCTCAGGGAAGCCGAAATTGGCGAAGGCGGCCATCTTCTCGTAGATGCGCTGCGCCACCTCACCAGTGATGCCGTGAAGATCACGCATGCCGTCGAAGAAGCTCTGACGTAGCGCGGCCATCTTCTCCGGCGCGCGCTCGGCGGCCATCGCGCGGCGCAGTTGGTCGGCCTGCGCG
>CAZVVS010000209.1:0-8619 GCA_964630585.1 uncultured Gordonia sp. | reverse complement strand
CTTCTTTGCCGGATCGTCGGGATGAACCCACTGGCCCTTCCTGTTGCGGTACGGCTTCTTCACCCCGGCGTTCTTCGCGTCCTGCGCGAGCGCCGCATCAGTGTCATCCGACGCATTCGGATCACGCGGCACACCCGTATCCGGCGCCGACGGGGGCGGTGCGATCGTCGGCGCACCGCCCCGCTGAATACCAGCGCGCAGCTTGTCGTCCGACTCGCGGCCCGCCAGACCCGAGCCCCACGGCTTCCCGCCCTGCTCGTTGAAAATCTTCGCCGCGATCTGCGCCTGCTGATCCGGTGTCGCCTCACCCGCCGTCGGCGCGAACTTGGTGCCGCCGTTCGACTTCCACGTACCCTTAGCGATCTGAAACAGCCCCGACGCCTCGTTACCGCCGCTGTTCGCATCGTTGACCTTCTGCACAACGTCCGGCTTGCCACCCGACTCGCGCTGAATCAGATGATTCCACTCGGGGTCGGTAGACGAATAGGTGCCGTCAGGATTACGTTTCAGCGGGATCGTGTCGCCGCCGGTGGTGGTGGGTGCGATCGTCGGCGTAGGCGACCCGCCCGACGTCGTCGTGGTCGTTGTGTCGCCAGGCGACAGACCACCGCCGCCGCCGATGTTGGCCGGCCAGTTCTCCACCCACACCGGTGTGATCCCGCCACGCTTAGCGTCAGCCGCCGAGTTGTAGCGCGACCCGCCGCCAGAGTTGCCCCACGACGGGGTCGACCCGCCAATGCCCGAGCCGATGGACGCACCACCACCGCCGCCGCCGGTGAGCGACGTCGTACCCAGGTTCCCGGCGTCGCCGTTCGTCACGCCCGGACCCGCAGGCATCAGGGTGCCGCCCTTAGGCGGCTTGTTCATGAACAAGTGGACATGGTCAAAGTGGTTGAGCGTCGAATTGCCCTGGTCGGGTTGCAGGTTTCCCGTCCCCGGCGCCTGCCCGGCGTTGGTGGCGCGCTGCTTCCAAATCGTCCAGTTCAACCCGAGTGCATCAGCGTTCTTGTGCGCCCACGCATCAATCTGGTCGCCGATCGCCGCGCCCTCCGGGGTCTGCCAGTTCGGGATCATCACGTCGAGCGCGTTACCGGTCGAATGCTCGTTGTAGCCGTCCGGCGGCCGGTACCCGCCAATGTCCTTCACCGCAGGCCACTGCTTGAAGATGAGCTGCCGCACCGACTGCGCGTGTGGCGTCAACCCGGCGACCGGGCCGCCACCGGAATACCCGGGGAGTCGTCCGGTCCGGTTGGCGAAGTCCAGCAGCCCCGGATATGCCTTCTCAATCCGGCGCCGCGCCCACTTACGCACCACAAACTCGTCGGCGTGCACCAGACCGGCAACCTTCATCATGCTGCCCGGCCCGGTGTGACCGCCGTACGCGAACTCCTCCGGCATCTTTGGCATGGAGATCGTCTTGCCGGCGAACGCGCCAGCTCCGGGCACCTTCGACAACCACGATGGCACCGTGAACGACAGTTTGCCGATGCTGTTGTTCCACATCCTGGCGACCAGCCGCAACACGCCTTTGAGGGCGTCCTTGACGCCGTCCCACATGCCTTTGGCGACGTTGGCGATCTTCGACCCGAGGCCCTTCACGAAGTCGATGACGTTGGTGAAGCGGTCCCGTATCCACTCCCACACCTTGGAGGTGGCGGTCTTGATGCCGTCCCACGCCGGGGTGATGACGTTGTTCCACAGCCACGTCACCACCGACGCGACTTTCTGGAACACGGCGATGCCGATACCGATCGCCGTCTTGATGACACCCCACGCGACGCCGATGACCGCCATGATGCCGTTCCAGGCGGGCACCATGACGTTGTTCCACAGCCATTTGGCGACCGCTGCGAGGCCGCGCCACACGCCCATCATCACCGCGAAATAGCCCTTGATGATTCCCCACGCGATGCCGATCGCCGTCTTGATGCCATTCCACGCGGGGACGATCACGTTCTGCCACAGCCACGTCGCTACTGCGCCGATCATGCGGAACGCGTTCTGGATGCCGGGCCACAGGGTGCCTTTGATCCACTCCCAGACGACGCCGATGACCGCCTTGATCTTGTCCCAATGCTTGGTCACCAGGGCCACCGCGATGCCCATCGGGCCGCCGACGATGGAGATGATGAGACGCCAGTTGTTGCGGACCCAGCCGACGACCTTGCCGACGACGTCTTTCATCTTGTTCCAGAACTGCTGGATGGCGGGCCACGCGGTGTTCTTGAACCAGTCGACCACCGCAGCGGCTGCGGTCTTGATGGCGCCCCAGATTTTCTTCCACCACTTGCGGCCTGTTTCGGTCTTGGTGAAGAACGCCCACAGCGCGACGCCGAGGGCGACGACTCCGGCGATGATCAGGCCGATCGGGTTGGAGATGAGCGCCATGCCGAACGCCCGCACGATCGGGATCAGCGACTTGAATGCCTTCCCCACAAAGCCGAGCGCTTTGCCGATCGACCCGAGGCCCTTACCGAGGAACCCGATACCCTTCGACGCCAGCGGCCCCAGCTTGCCCAGCCCCTTGCCGATGCCGCCCAGTCCCTTGCCGAGTAGCGGCCCCAACTTGCCGAGACCCCCCGCGAGACCACCGAACACCGATTTCAACCCGCCGAACGACTTCGTGGCGACCTTCGCCATGATCTGTCCTTTGGACATCTCCTTGCCGAACGCGCCCATCACCTTCGACGCGATCCCGGCGCCACCAGAGAACGCCTTGAATCCCAGCCCCAGCCCGAGGAGCGCGGGCAGCATCGGGATCAGTTTCGGGATGAGCGGCGTAATCCACTCGATGACCTTCGCCAGGGCGGTGCCTATCGCCTCGATCTGTGGGCGCGCATTCTGGATGCCTTCGCCGATCGCAGCGAACGCCGCCTTGAGTGGCGGCCCCAACTTCACCGCCAGGTCGGCGACGATCGGCGCCAACGTCGTACCGATCACCTGCGCTATCTGCAAGATCACCGGCATCACCGCAGCCACGGCGGCGCGCGCCGAGGTGAAGAACGACGACAACGATGACTGGCCCTGCGCCGAATGAACCCAGTCCGACACCTTCGCCAACCCGGCCGTGATCCCGCCGAACGCGCCGCCTGCCCCTTTGGCCGCGCCGAGAACACCGGTCAGGATTGACCAGACTTGTTTGAGACCGCCCCAGAGTTGTTTGACGACCTTGAACCCGGCGTCGAACGACTTCTGCAGCGACCCGTCGGCGAGCTTGCCCGCCATCTTCTTCGACCACTCATCGGCCATCGTGGCGATCGACTTGGTGGCGCCATCAAACGATGCTGTAGCGGCCTGCCCCACCGACACGATGCCGGGCACCAGGTTCGCCAGCGACGCCGACAACGAGTTCATGATGCCGCCGCCCCGGGTCAGCATCGTCGACCAGCCATCGCTGGTGGCGAGGTAACCCATGATCTGAGACCCGGCCTTGTTGAACCCTCCGGCGACGTCACCGAGGATCGTCTTGAGTTTCGGCAACGCCGTCCCCGCCAGCGCCGTGATCTGCTTGTCGAGCCCAGCAAACAACCGGTCCTGAACCGACTTCTTGAGGTCCTTCCATGCCGGGCTGATTGCCTTGATCGCCAACACGAACGCCTGCGCGTTCGGTGACAGCTTCTTGAGCGCCTCATTGAATTTGTCGACGCCGCCGCTGCTCTGCTGTTTCATCGCATCGGCCAGCGCCTGCTGCGACCTCGCCACATTGTCGGTGGCATCCTGTAGCCGCTTGTTCGCCGCCACCACGTTGTCGGCGCCCGCGACGCCCTTCTTACGCATCTCGTTGGCGTCGCGTTGGCCGACGCGGCCGCGTTCCTGGGCTTGGGCCAGCGATTGTTCGGCGCGCTGCACCCGTAGCTGTGCGCCTTCGAGTTCCAGGGCGTCTTTGAATCCGCCCTTGGCGAGGTCGCGGCGCGCCTCCTTGAGGTTGAGGCTGGCTTCTTTCTCGTCGAGGGCGTTGCCGCGCAACTCAAGATTCAGATTCCGCAGCTTTTCCAGGGCGTCGCGGCGGGCCATCGTGACGTCCTTCTGGGCGTCGCGCTCTGCCTTGACCGCGCTGGTGAGGTTCTTCTGCGCGTCGGACACGCGGCGCGACGCGTCAGCGGCCTGCGTGCCGCCCGACGCCGAGTCCTTACCCATCTCCTTGAACGCATCCCCGACCCCGGAGATACCGAGTTTGAGTGCGGCGATACCGACACCGCCAGCGGCCGCCAACGCCGCCCCCGCCGCGACCGCAGCCGAGGCCACCGACGCCAACGCAACAGCCAACCCCGCAACGGCCGGACCCGCCGACCCCAACGCCAAGAACGCGCCACCGGCCAACGCACCGAACTTCGCGGCCGTCGCCGCCGCCGACCCAACCTTGGACAGGCCCTTGGTGAGCATGTTGTTGTCGACGTCGACGTCGAGCTTGATGGGGTTGGCCTTCATGTGCGCGCGCGTCGCATCGACCTTCGCCCGCACCCGCGCCAACGGACCAGCGGTGTCGGCGTCCGCGTCGACCGTGATCCGGAACGGCTTGCCCAACACGCTCGCAATACGGGCACGCAACGTCGCGGCCTGTGAGGTAGCGGCAGGACCGGGATCGGCGATTTGCGGTGCGCCCACCTTCGACGGCCCCAAGAACGCCGCATTGGCGGCCGCCGCCGCCTTAACCTGATCCGCCAACGGATTGCCCCGAGGCGCGTTAGGCGCGACGTCGAGCGGGACGGACACCTTCGCTTTGCGAGCTGCCGCGTTGTGGAGGTCGTTCACCCCATCCCAAAACGACTGCAAATCGTCGTCGTCAACTTCGACGTGCACCTTCACCGGCGGCGGCGCGGGGATCGCGTTACGAATCTTCGCCGACGCCTTGGCAACCGACGCATCATTGACGTCGACGTCAAGCTTCACATCGGTGTCAGCTGACTTCGCGGCCGCCTTGATCTTCCCGGCAGCCTTGGTCACCGCTTTCTGGTCGACATCGACACCGATCGTCGCCGACCCGACGCCACGCAGCTCAGCGTTGATCTTGCCCACCGCTGCGGCGGTCGACCTCTGCATCCGCCGGGTTTGCTTCTCGAACGCATCCCCCATGCGGGCGAACCGCGCTTGGGCCTTCTTCTCGATCGCCGCAAAGTTCTTGTCGACGACGCGCTGCGCGATCTTGGTCGACTTCTCCAACCGGGCGACCAGAGCGGCATCCAGGTCCGACCAGTCGAGTTCCGCGTCAACGTGCGCAGTCGCCCAAGGTTGAGTCACCTGCTGACCTCCTGGTGGGCGCGTCGAATCGGACGCCCGGCCCACACGCCAGCAGCAGCACTATCGTATCTGGTCACGAGTCCCCAGCCCCGGAACCGCCGCCGGTCAACGCCTGCATCTGCTCGAACGCGTCCAGAGCCATGCCCTCATCGGCTTTCGCGGCGAGCACCCGCACCGGTTCGTGAGTCATGTCGCGGACGAACTTCTTCCACTCCTTCTCATCGCGCCCGAGGTTGCGGCGAAACCACGCGTACGCGGTGTTCGTCGCGGCGTGCGCAGGCAACCCCAGTACGTCGACACCGGCGGCACGTAGGTCACCGTCCACCGCGTGCCACGCCCCCACCGTCGACACCCAAACATGTTCGGCCTCCCAGCGGTGCCAACCAGTCACCCGCTGCACCAGCGCATCGGCCACCAGGTCCAGCGTCCCGAGCGTGAGCGGCCGAACCGGGGCGGACGCCCGCGCCCACAGGTACGCGTAATCACGCGGATCGGTACACGCCATCACCGTCCACAGCCCAGACGGCTCCGCCAGCATCGACCGCACCAACGTCGAGGTTGACGGCACAACCACCCGCACCGGGTACCCGTCGAGTACCCACCTGTCCGGCACCGCCATCCACGGCGCACCGAGCGTCACAGAGCTACTTGGTGCGCGCGGCCTGGCGACGCTTCGCCCGGTTCGCCGGCTTGGACGGCTTGTTCTTCAGCTCGGCATTCTCGGCAATCTTCGACGCCCACCGCTCCAAGATGACTGCCGCCAGGTTGACGATGAGCTGGTCATCGAAGCTGTTGTCAGGCGAGCGGATGAGGCGCTGAAGGTACATCGCCCCGACCGGGTCGATACACACGTTCACCAGTTCCTGCATGGCGTGGTATTCCTCGCCGGCCTTCGCGGACGAGGTGAACGACCCGGACATCATGTAGAGCAGCGCGTCCGACGGCTGGGTGAGGGTGAACCGCTCACCGTTGATCGTGATGGGCAGTTCTTCGGGGTCGCGGCGTTCTCCGGTGTCGGACAGGAATTGCAGTTCGACCGGCACGTCATCGACGTCGTCGGCGGGCGCGGGATCAGGTTCGGTCTCGACGGTCTCGACGTCGTCGGCGTAGTCGTCATCCTCGATGATGTCGTCGTCCCATTCGTCGACGATCGGCGGCGGTGCTTTGCGGGGCGCGGCCTTGCGGGGTGCGGCCTTCTTCGCGGCAGTCTTACGGGCGGGACGGGAAGCAGCAGGCACTGGCGGGTACTCCTCTACGGGTTGCGGCGAGACGACAGGCGCCCCATGACGGCGGCCAACGCATCGGCCAGGAACGGGTTGGGTCGCATGCCCTTCACGGACTTGGCGAAGTGCCAGCCGCGCTTGTCTTTCGACATGGTCTTGGGTGCCCCGTTGGTGGGCTCCCACTGAAACTTGAGGGCCTTCTTCGTGACCGGCACGATCGGGGTGGCCTTGGGTCCGTAGATACCGGTGCCGGTGTGGAAGTACTCGGCATAGGGCAGCGGCGACCCGACAACCACCTTGGCCGTCTTGTCGTGCAGGACGACTTCGCCGTCGATGCTGGCGCGTAGCGTGCCCTCGTCGACCGGGCAGCGGTCTTTCGCCTCGGCGACCAGTTCACGTTTGAGGCCGTACCCCCAGCGCAGTGCGGCGGTCTGCGTGGCGCGGTCGACGTTGCCGCGGTGCAGTTCGACGCGCCCCATCTAGTCCTCGACGGTGAACGGCGAATCGGCGTCGTCGTCGGCCGGGGCGTCGGGCTCCGCGGCGGGCTCCTCGGTGAGGACCGCCGCCACGACGTCGTCCTTGCGGCGTCGGCGCTTGTCCGCGGGCGGCTCGGGCGCGGGTTCGGCGGGCGGCTCGGGCTCAGCGGGCCCGTCGACCAGGCGCAGCATGCCGGCCTCGATCGCGCCGATGATGCGGGGTGTGCGTTCGACGGTGACGACCGTGCCGACGGGCAGGTTCATCACGGGCTGCACTGCTTCGACGGTCACTTCACTCATACACATGAGGGTAACTCACGTTTTGGGGTGGGATCAGCCTCGCGGATCGCCGGGCAGCATCGGGGCGACCTCGTCGCAGTACGCGCCCAGCCCGGCGGTCACCTGCACCTCTAGCGTGCTGCCGTGACCGCCGCCCATCGGGTTGAGCGGTGTCCACGCCCCGATGGTGGGGATCAGGTCGAGTTCGCGGACGGCCTCCACGGCGCGGCGCATCGCCTCGAAGTCGTCGAGCACATCGCGTGCGGCGGAGTCCACCGCGGGCACCGGTGGTGCGGCGTTGCCCTCCTGCACCGGCCAGCAGCGGGCCACGCCCAACGTCAGCGCGACCTCCCAGTCGGCGACACCGCACGCACCGCGGCCGAGGAGTTGGCCGGGCCGGATCGTGCGGAACCCGACCCAGCCCTGCGAGCAGAACTCGATCGCGGGTAGGGCGTGCGGGTAGACGGCCATACGCTGGGGAACACCGGCGCGGGTCGCCGCGAGTTCGGTTTGCATCGCGGCCAACAGCACCCCGGCGATGCCGTACGGCGAACACGACAGCGGCAGCGGCGCGGTCACGCGAACCTCGCGAACCTCGGACGATCCGGCGAGGTGATCCGCGCCGGCGCCTTCGACTTGTACGGGTTGACCGCCATGATCCACAGGTCGACCGCCTCGACGCCGGTGACGCCGTTGGTGAACCATTCGCGCATGTCGGCCAACTCGACGGTGATGCCTTGCCGTGCGACTGACGTCGCACCCGTCGGCAGGGCGCAGGCCCCGCCGGTCATGCCGCGCGCCAACTCCACCGCGAGTAGTCCAGCCATTTCCTGGCCGTCGACCGGCACCGGGATGCCCTTGACGTAGGTGACGGTGAACGCGCCGGGCGCGTCGTCGGCGAGGTTGAGGTCCTGTGTCGACGGCCAGCGTGAACCGTCGGTGCGGCGCAGCCACCGCCGTTGCTGCACCCGATAGGCGGCTGGGTCGAGGGTGGTGCCGTCGATACGGACGGTGGTCACCGTGTGCACCGGGCCCGGTAGTGCGACGCGATCGGTGCCGACGTGACGGCAATCCGATGCGCAGCCGCAACGGGCGCGGCGCGGATCACCGGCGACGTACCCGCGGCCCACCCCGTAGGTGCTGATCGTGTCGTCCGGTGCCCAGCACGGCCGCACCGTCACCTCGCACAGCCCGAACACTTGCCCGGTCAGCGTCCACAGGATGCGCCCGGCCAGCACCTGCGCGCGGGTGCGCGTCGCCTCCGGGAACCCAGTCCATTCCGTGGACAGTGCGGCCGGGATCGTCGTCGGCCACTCACAGAAACTCATCTACACACCTCCCCGTAGACACAAGTCGGGCGCGAACCTGCCGACCAAACAGGTTCGCGCCCGGACTGTCGACAT
>CAZVVS010000208.1:0-8699 GCA_964630585.1 uncultured Gordonia sp. | reverse complement strand
TGCTCAGCGAGATCGACGGCGTCGAGGGCTTGGAGAACGTGATCGTGATCGGCGCCTCCAACCGCGAGGACATGATCGACCCGGCCATCCTGCGCCCCGGGCGCCTCGACGTGAAGATCAAGATCGAGCGGCCCGACGCCGAGTCGGCCATCGACATTTTCTCCAAGTACCTCACCGAGGCGCTGCCCATCCATCCCGACGACATCGCCGAGTTCGACGGTGATCGCGGTGCCTGCGTGCGCGCGATGATCGAGCGCGTCGTGGACCGGATGTACGCCGAGAGCGAGGACAACCGGTTCCTCGAGGTCACCTACGCCAACGGCGACAAGGAGATCATGTACTTCCGGGACTTCAATTCCGGCGCGATGATCCAGAACGTCGTCGACCGCGCCAAGAAGTATGCGATCAAAGCGCAGTTGGAGTCGGGTCAGGCAGGCCTGCGGATCGGGCACCTGCTGGATTCGATCCTCGACGAGTTCGCCGAGAACGAAGACCTGCCGAACACGACGAACCCCGACGACTGGGCCCGCATCTCGGGCAAGAAGGGCGAGCGGATCGTCTACATCCGGACATTGGTCACCGGCAAGAGTTCGGGTGCGAGCCGCGCCATCGACACCGAGACGTCGACCGGCCAATACCTCTAGAAGAGGGGTCATTACGCTGGAAGACATGCAGCGAATCATCGGGATCGAAGTCGAGTACGGCATCTCCGCACCCGATGACCCGTCGGCCAATCCGATCATGACATCGACGCAGGCGGTGCTGGCGTACGCCGCTGCTGCCGCCGTGCCGCGGGCGCGTCGGACCCGCTGGGACTACGAGGTGGAGTCCCCGATGCGCGACGCGCGCGGCTACGACTTGGGGCGAAGCAGCGGTCCGGCACCGATCATCGACGCCGACGAGATCGGCGCGGCCAACATGATCCTCACCAACGGCGCGCGCCTCTACGTCGACCACGCGCATCCGGAGTACTCGGCGCCCGAGGTGGTCAACCCGATGGACGCCGTGATCTGGGACAAGGCCGGTGAGCGGATCATGGAGGCAGCTGCGCGATATGTGGCGAGCGTACCCGGCACGCCGCGCCTGCAGTTGTACAAGAACAACATCGACGGCAAGGGTGCGTCCTACGGGACGCACGAGAACTACCTGATGGACCGCGCCACGCCGTTCGCCGACGTCGTGACCGGCCTGACCCCGTTCTTCGCCTCCCGGCAGGTGTTCTGCGGATCCGGTCGGGTGGGCATCGGGCAGTCCGGCGACGAACCGGGCTTCCAGCTGTCCCAGCGCGCCGATTACATCGAGGTCGAGGTCGGCCTGGAGACGACCCTCAAGCGCGGCATCATCAACACCCGCGACGAGCCGCACGCCGACCCCGACAGGTACCGGCGGCTGCACGTGATCATCGGTGACGCCAACCTCGCGGAGAGTGCCACCTACCTGAAGGTCGGCACGACCGCGCTGGTCCTCGACCTCATCGAGGCCGGGGTCGACCTCTCCGACCTGGAACTCGCGCGTCCGGTGGCCGCGGTCCACACCATCAGCCACGACCCGACGCTGACCGCGGTCGTCGCCCTCGCCGACGGCCGTGAGATGACGGCGCTGGCCATACAGCGGGAGTACCTGGCGCGAGCACAGCAGTTCCACGACCTGCACCACAGCGACGACGAGGCCGCCGCGCATGTCCTGGCGACCTGGGCCGATGTCCTCGACAAGCTCGAGCGCGACCCGATGGAGTGCGCCGAGATCCTCGACTGGCCGGCCAAGCTGCGGCTGCTCGACGGTTTCCGGCAGCGGGAGGGCCTGGGGTGGTCGGCGCCGCGCCTCGCACTGATCGACCTGCAGTACTCCGACGTCCGTCTGGACAAGGGCCTCTACAACCGCCTGGTGGCACGGGGCTCGATGAAACGCCTCATCGACGAGGCACAGGTGACGGCGGCCATCAGCAACCCGCCCGCCGACACCCGGGCCTACTTCCGCGGCGAGTGCCTGCGCCGATTCGGAGCCGATATCGCGGCCGCGAGTTGGGACTCGGTGATCTTCGACCTCGGTGGTGATTCGCTGATCCGGATCCCAACTCTGGAACCGTTGCGCGGCAGCCGTTCCCACGTAGGCGAACTGCTCGACTCGGTGGACTCCGCCGCGGCACTCGTCGACGAGCTGACGGCCAAGTAGCCGGGAGCGCATGCCCGTGTTCGGATAGTGTGGAATTCGATTCGTGTGAATGGAGGCGGCATGGCGCAGGAACAGAAACGATCCGGTGGCGGAGGCGACGACGACGAGCTCGGGCCCGACGGCTCGGCGGGTCAGGAGCGTCGCGAGAAGCTCGCCGAGGACACCGACGACCTGCTCGACGAGATCGACGACGTGCTGGAAGAGAATGCCGAGGACTTCGTGCGCGCATACGTGCAGAAGGGCGGCCAGTGAACCGGTCGCCGGATATCTCCTCGTTCACCGAGTACCTGGCCCGGCACGCCCCCGATTCGCTACCCGGCCGCCGCGCCGGGCAGGTGCCGGTCCCCGGCGCTGCCGATTCGGTTCCGCACGGCACGACGATCGTCGCAGTGGCCTACCCGGGCGGGGTGGTGCTGGCCGGTGATCGCCGCGCCACCGCCGGCAACCTGATCGCGACCCGCGACATCCAGAAGGTATTCATCACCGACGACTACTCGGCGGTGGGCATCGCGGGCACCGCGGGCATCGCGGTGGAGATGGTGCGCCTGTTCACCGTCGAACTAGAGCACTACGAGAAGATCGAGCGCGTCCCGCTGACCCTCGACGGCAAGGTGTCGCGCCTGGCCGCGATGGTGCGCGGCAACCTCGGCGCCGCGCTGCAGGGCCTGGCCGCCATCCCGCTGCTCGTCGGGTACGACGACGACGCGGCCGATCCCAAGGCGCGCGGACGGATCTTCTCCTTCGACGTCGCCGGCGACCGCCACGAAGAGTTCGGCGGCTACACGGCGATCGGGTCGGGTTCGGTCTTCGCGAAGTCGTCGTGCAAGAAGCTCTACCGCGGCGACCTCACCGCCGACGAGGCACTGTCGGTCGCGGTGGAGGCCCTCTATGATGCCGCCGACGACGATTCGGCGACGGCGGGCCCCGACACCGTGCGCAAGATCTTCCCGACTGCGGTAACCGTCGGTCCCGACGGTGCCGAGGAGGTCGCGCAGGAGGCGATCGCGGCCGCCGCGACGGAGATCATCGCCAGCCGGGAACGCCGCTACGCGGCCGATACCGGGGCGGGGGAGTAGACGATGACGTTCCCGTACTACGCGAGCGCCGAGCAGATCATGCGCGACCGCTCCGACCTGGCGCGCAAGGGCATCGCGCGCGGTCGCAGCGTCGTCACCCTGACTTATGCCGACGGCGTGCTGTTCGTCGCGGAGAACCCGTCGAACACGCTTCGGAAGATCTCGGAGATCTACGACCGCATCGGATTCGCCGCGGTCGGCAAGTACAACGAGTTCGAAAGCCTGCGCCGCGCTGGCATCCAGCTCGCCGACCTGCGTGGATACAGCTACGACCGCGCCGACGTCAGCGGCCTGTCCCTCGCCAACGCTTATGCAACGACGCTGGGCACCGTGTTCACCGAACAGCCAAAGCCCTACGAGGTGGAGCTTTGCGTCGCTGAGGTCGCCAAACCGGGCCGCGACACCCCGTCGCAGCTCTACCGCATCGGCTACGACGGCTCGGTGCTCGACGAGACCCGATTCCTGGTGATGGGCGGGCACACCGATGCGATCACCACGGCACTCGCCGAATCCTTCGAGCCGGGCCTGGAGTTGACGGCGGCTCTGCGCGTCGCCGTCGACGCGTTGGCCACGCCCGTGGCGGCGCCGGCGGGCAACGGTGCCGACGCCGCGGCGGCGCCGCGCGAGCTGGCGGCGGCCGATCTGGAAGTCGCCGTGCTCGACCGCACGCGGCCGCGCCGGGCGTTCCGGCGCCTGGGCCATGACGAGGTATCCGCTCTGCTGGACGGCGGCCGATCGTCGAAGAAGGGTTGAGCCATGCAGCGCCGGATCATGGGTATCGAGACCGAATTCGGGGTCACCTGCACCTTCCGGGGACACCGCCGCCTGAGTCCTGACGAGGTTGCGCGATACCTCTTCCGCCGCGTCGTGTCGTGGGGTCGCAGCTCCAACGTGTTCCTCGACAACGGTTCGCGGCTCTACCTCGACGTCGGTTCGCACCCGGAGTACGCGACCGCCGAGTGCGACGACATCCTCACGCTGATCAACCACGACCGGGCCGGTGAGCGGATCCTTGTCGACCTGCTCGTCGACGCCCAGAACCGCCTGGCCGACGAGGGCATCGGCGGCGACATCTACCTGTTCAAGAACAACACCGACTCGGCGGGCAACTCCTACGGGTGTCATGAGAACTACCTGGTGGTGCGCTCGGGCGAGTTCTCCAGGATCTCCGACGTCCTGCTCCCGTTCCTGGTTACCCGGCAGTTGATCTGCGGGGCGGGCAAAGTGCTGGCGACGCCGAGTTCGGCGCAGTTCTGCCTCTCCCAGCGCGCTGAACACATCTGGGAGGGCGTGTCGAGTGCGACCACGCGCTCGCGTCCGATCATCAACACCCGCGACGAGCCGCACGCGGATGCCGAGAAGTACCGCAGGCTGCACGTGATCGTCGGGGATTCGAACATGGCCGAGCCGACCACGATGCTGAAGGTCGGTTCGGCGTTGCTGGTGCTGGAGATGATCGAGGCCGGCATGAGCTTTCGCGACTTCGCCCTGGACAACCCAATCCGGGCGATCCGCGAGATCAGCCACGACCCAACGGGTCGCCGGACGGTGCGGCTGGCCGGCGGGCGCGAGGCCAGTGCCCTGGACATCCAGCGCGAGTACTACGCGCGCGCGGTGGACCATCTGGCCAACCGTGCACCCGACGAGATGCTGACCAAGACCGTCGATCTGTGGGGGCGGATGCTCGACGCCGTCGAATCCGACGACTTCTCCGCCGTCGACACCGAGATCGACTGGGTCATCAAGCGCAAACTGTTCAACCGCTACCTCGACCGCTACGACATCGACCTGGGTGATCCGAAGATCGCCCAGCTCGACCTCGCCTACCACGACATCAAGCCGGGGCGCGGCGTCGCCGACGTCTTGACCCGCAAGGGTTTGATCTCCCGGCTCACCACCGACGAGGCCGTCGAGGCGGCGGTGCACACTCCGCCGCAGACGACCCGTGCCCGTCTGCGTGGCGAGTTCATCAGCGCCGCCCAGGCCGCCGGACGCGACTTCACCGTCGACTGGGTCCACCTCAAGCTGAACGACCAGGCACAGCGCACCGTGCTGTGCAAGGATCCGTTCCGCTCGGTCGATGAGCGCGTCGATCGGCTCATCGCCTCGATGTAGGTGGCATTACCCTGGTAGTCGTGCCCAAACGCGAGAAAGTCGAGCGACAGCTCAACCTCGTCATCTGTCTGCTCTCGACCCGGCAGTTCGTCTCCGCCGAGTACATCCGCGCCAACGTGGGCGGCTACTACGAGAACGACAGCAGCGACGACGCCTTCTACCGCATGTTCGAACGCGACAAAGCCGACCTGCGTGAATTGGGCATTCCACTCATCACCGGCCCGACCTCGGGCTTCGGTGAAACCGAGGACGGCTACCGCATCGACCGGGAGCGCTACGAACTACCCGACATCCACCTCGAGCCCGACGAGGCGGCGGCGGTCGCGCTGGCCACCGCCCTCTGGGACAGCTCCGAGGTCGCGGAGATCGCGCAAGGCGCGGCGCTCAAGCTGCGTGCCGCCGGGATCGACGTCGCCGCCGACCAGGAGTGGGGCATCGGCCCGGCCGCCGTGGCCGGGCGCGGCACCGGTGACGAGCGGGTGCTGCGCGCACTGCTGGAGGCCAGTGAGAAGCGCCAGGCGGTCGAGCTGGTCTACCAGCGTCCGGGCGCCAAGGCGGTCGACCGCGTGCTCGAGCCCTGGGGAGTGGTGACCAGACGGGGTCGCTGGTATGTCCTGGGTCATGACCGCGACCGCGACGAGCGCCGCACCTTCCGGTTGTCGCGGATCACCGAGGTGACACCGACCGGGCCGGTGGCCGCATTCACCCCCGCCGTGACCGGCGACGGGCTGCGCGGCGCCGTGGCCGAATCGGTTGACGCGGCGTTTCGCGAGACGGTAACCACCGCCCGCATCTGGGTGGCTGCCGATCGGGCCGACGGACTGCGCCGATTCGCGGTTAGCGCGGTGCCTGCGCAGCTCGACGGCGTCGACGGCGACGACCTGGTCATCGAGTACGACTCGAGCACCGCTCTGACGCGCGCGGTCCTGGCAGCCGGACCCGATGCGGTCGTGCGCGAACCGCAGTCGCTGCGCGACTCGGTCGTCGCGGCCCTCGACGCGATGGTGGTGGCGTGATGGCCGCCCCGTCGGTGTCGCGGTTCTCCCGCCTCTTGGCGATGGTGCCCTACCTGGCCGCGCGCGACGGCATCGAGCTCGACGAGGCGGCCGCCGACCTCGGTATCACCACGGCGCAGTTGACCAAGGACATCGAGCAGCTGTTCGTTTGCGGTCATCGGGAAAACGGTTTCGAGGACCTCATCGACGTCCAATACGACTCGGGGTATGTCCGGGTCGCGTTCACGGCGGGAATGGACCGACCGCTGCGGCTGACCGGGGCCGAAGCGGCGCTGCTGCAGACCGCGTTGGCGACACTCGCCGATATCGCGGGCGTGGACACCGACGCGACGCGACGGGCGATCGCCAAGATCGAGGCGGCCATGGCCGTGCCGGTGCACCGCAAGAAGAAGGGCCTGCGGGCCCGCGGCGAAGAATTGGCGGCCGCGGCAGCCGCTGCGCGCGAGGCGGCACAGGCGGGGCAGACAGTCGACGGCAATTCGCCGCCGAACGGCCGCGACGCCGTCTTCGAGGAGGTGCACGCCGCGGTCCGTGAGCATCGGGCGCTGCGGATCCGCTACTACACCCCGTCACGCGACACGATCAGCGAGCGGATCGTGGACCCGATCACCGTCCAGCTGATCGACGGCAGTGCCTACTTGCAGGCCTGGTGCCGCTCCTCAGAGGACACTCGGCTGTTCCGCTTCGACCGGATCGAGGCGGCACAGCGTCTCGATGAGCCGGCCGCCCCGCCCGAACAGGCGGTACAGTCGCCCCCGCCGGCCGGCTGGGAGGACGAAGTCCTGCTCACGGCTGAGTTGGAGATCGACCCGGGCGCGGCGTGGGTCATCGAGAACTACCTGGTTGATCTGCTCGACGAGCCGTCGGATGACTCCACCCGGCCGGTGCGGGCTCGAGTGCGCTATGGGTCGGCCGAATGGCTCGTCCGCTTTCTCCTGGGATCCGGGGGCTCCATCCGCGTGGTCGACGAGCCGGAGGTGGCCGCCGAAGTGTCGCGCCGAGCCGTCGCGGCGCGCGCTCACTACCGGTAGCAGGCGGTCGCGTAGACTCGACACCGAGTTCACGACCCGATCGAGCAGGAGTTCGTCCAATGGGAGCAATGAGCCCGTGGCACTGGGCAATCATCGCCATCATCTTCGTCGTCTTGTTCGGGGCGGGGAAGCTGCCGGCTGCTGCCCGCGGACTGGGGCAGTCGTTGCGGATCTTCAAGAGTGAGATGCGCGAGATGACCGGCGACGGCAAGACGGCCGATGCGCCCGAAGCCGCGCCGCGTGAACTGCCGCCGGGGGAGAAGGCCGCTGATGCCGACCCCGCGTCGGAGAAGAAGACGGCGTAGCCCGCCCCACCTGTGCGCATCCCCTTCGACCCTCGCCGCCGCCGCAGCAAGGTCAATCCCGACGGCACCATGTCGTTGGTGGACCACCTGCGCGAGCTGCGCAGCCGCCTGATCATCGCGCTGGTGGCGATCGCGGCGACAACGGTCGTCGGGTTCATCTGGTATTCGCACGGCGTGTGGCGGCTCGAGTCGCTCGGCGAGCTACTGCGCGGCCCGTACTGCAGCCTGCCCCAGGACGTGCGCGCGTCGTTCTCGCCCGATGGGCAGTGCCGACTGCTGGCGACCGGGCCGTTCGACCAGTTCATGCTTCGGCTCAAAGTCGGGATGACCGCCGGCGTCGTCTTGGCGGCGCCGATCTGGTTCTACCAGCTGTGGCGATTCATCACGCCCGCCCTGCACCGCAACGAACGGCGCTACGCGTTCAGCTTCGTCGCGACGGCCAGCTTCCTGTTCGTCGTTGGTGCCGTGCTGGCCTATCTCGTCGTCGGCAAGGCCTTCCACTTCCTTCTCAGCGTCGGAAGTGAGGTGCAGACCACCGCGCTGGACGGCAACAAGTACTTCGGGTTCATCCTCAACCTCCTGATCATCTTCGGGATCAGTTTCGAATTGCCGATCCTGTTGATCGCACTCAATATGATCGGCGTCCTCAGCTACCAGCGCCTCAAGCAGTGGCGGCGCGGCCTGATCTTCGGCATGTTCCTCTTCGCCGGGGTCGTGACACCCGGACAAGACCCGTTCACGATGCTGGCCCTGGCGCTGTCGCTCACCGTCCTGCTCGAACTGTCGATCCAGGTGGCCCGCGTCAACGACAAGCGCAAAGCGCGCAAGCGGAGTGCGATCGAGGATCTGTCCGACGACGAGGCGAGTCCGATCCCTGCGCCGAGCGCGCGGCCGGTGGCCAGCCAGATCCCCGCCTCCGCGGGTGCCACCCGGCAATCGGTTCGCGACGAACAGAACTTCGATGACATCCTGTAGTCGATGACT
>CAZVVS010000207.1:0-8722 GCA_964630585.1 uncultured Gordonia sp. | reverse complement strand
AAAATAAGACCCGAATAACCCCATCCTCACCGACGCCATACGCATCAGCGCGGAAACCATCCCCCCCCCGTCCGCGGATATACCCATCAATAAGAAAAATCCCCTATGACGCGCGCAGAGCCTCAACGAGCCCCCCACCCGCTCACCTTGCCTTGACGCACCCTCCGGCGGTGACCAGGCCACACACCCGACCCTCACCGAACCCGAGACGGTGGATCCAGGCCGAGCACGCGGGCTCTGCCCGAAAAGGGCTCCGCCCCGCACCCCGCCCGCCCACGTGTCTCGACAACCACAGTCATCCGACGTGTCTCGGCAACCACAGTCATCCCAGGTGTCGCGATGTACTAGCGTGGACCACGCAGCACTACACGTTCGTGTCCAAGCAGTTTGGGGGTCGCATGCGGAAGGCAACTCGATGGGATGTTCGGGCGGGAGCGGCGGTGTTCCTCGCTGTTGCAGCCGGAGCTGGATGCGGGGCGAGCCAAGAGACGCAACTCACCAGCGCGCGGGGTGACGCAGCGCCGTCCTCGGTGGAAGCGCCGTCGACTGTAGGTGGTGGGAGTCATGTCTCCGCCAACGGCGCGTTTCGCGTCACAGTTGTGCCACAAGGTCTCGTATCGCAGGGTGTTCAGAGTGATTCTCCATTCCCGGGTGCCAATCGCGTGGAAGAGCGGTTCGCGGTGAAGGCCGAATTCGACGACCTCAAAGACCTCGCCGCACATGCTCAGGATCCGCAGTTCAACGTGAACACGGTACGAGGGTTGGACGCCGTGAAGGTCGTAGATGAGGCTGGCCAGAGCTTCAAGGCCGAGCGATTGGAGCTATCCGGTGGAAGGTCGGCGATCTACTACCGAGATCCAGCGCTTCCAGAAGGCAATGACTGGTACGTTCTAACTTGGGCAGAGGACCCCTCAACCATAGTGAACGTCAGCGTGAAGAACCTGGACCGAAGCGCGAGCATCTCGATTGCGGAAGGGATTGCCCCCCAATGAAGCGCAGCCTTGGAGTTGGTGGTGTTGGAGTCCTCGCTACTGCCGCCGTACTTGATCTGATCACGCCCGCCTCGGTAGGCGCGCACAACGTCAACCTGTATTGGGGAGACAACGAGGACCTGCTCAGTACCTCGGCGGTGAATACTGGTGATGTCGTTGGTGCATGGCAGCACATTCTCTGCTCAGCAAACGAGGCTGATTGCTCAAATGTCGACGGGTACTTCGGTTCTGTTACGGCAAACGGGACGCACGCATTTGACACTGATCTGATGATCAACCCCGCAGACTACGAGGTCGAGAACGGAACGTGGCAATCTTGGCATTATGCCGCATTCTTCCTGGCTTCGAGCGGTTCCTGCTATTCAGGATACACCTGTAGGTACTGGCAGGGGCTTGGCGGTAATCCTCAGACTGACTTTGCGATGAGCAACAGTAGCTACGACTGGAAATGGAAGGGTGCGTGCAACGGCAATGATTGGACGAGCATGAACCATAACGCGATAACCTTCACCCCGACTTGCTGACAGCTGTCGACTACCGTGTTGGATCTAGTGCCAATTGGCTCGAAACGCGTTCGCCTTCGCGCCGTGAAACAGTCCGATTACGGCCTGCTGTACTCGGTAAGTACTGATCCCGCTCTGGGCTACTTGTGGCGGTACCGAGGGAGAACGCCTTCGCCGGAGCAGTTTGCCTCTGATCTCTGGTCTGGAGTGTTGGCGCAGTTCATAGTCGAGCGGCCCAGTGGCGAGTTCATCGCTCTAGTTGCCGCGTATCAGGCCGATCAGAGTAACGGGACCTGCTATGTGGCGGTCCTATCCTCGCCGGCGGTGATGGGAAGTGGATTGGCCTTGGAGGGTTGCAGCATCTTCATTGACTACCTCTTCCGGGGTTTTGCGCTCCGTCGAGTATTTGCTGAGGTTCCGCACTACTCGTTTGTCCAAATGTCGAGCCTAACGCGCTTCTTCGTTGAAGAGGGACTGCTTCGCAAGCACTCGTTCTATGCGGGACAGTACTGGGACCTTCACATTCTTGCGCTCGATCGTGAGCGTTGGGAGGGCGAGTTCGCAGGTCGGGTGCGAGGGCTCCTGAACCGATGACATCGCACACCGATAGCCCCGAGTCCTTCCGTTCGTTCGTGGAGTTCATCAGCGTTGCGCTCGGTCTTGCGGTGACCAATTCTGCCGTTGCGCCATCGACACCTATAGGAGACGTTGTGGGCGACTCATTGGCGATGCTGGAACTCTGGGTCATTTTGGAGGAGCTCGGACTCGATCTGCCGGAGGCGCTCTTTGCGACTATGGAGACCATTGGTGACGTTCACCACTATGCAGTGGTAAAAGGTGCGGCATTCCCCTACTAATGGCAATGCCGTTCAGTTAGGTCCGCAAGATGCTGGCGACGGCTGTCCTGGTGGGCTGGGGCCAGTCGCGGTGGCGGGCGCGTTTGACGTGCCAGCGGACGTACTTGCGTTTGACGACCCGCGGATTGCGGCGTCGGCGGTTCGGGTTGAGCCGCCTGCAGATCAGGACGATGGCGTGGCGCCAGCCGCCGTCAGTGCCCTGAGGGGGAAAGATCGCGCGCCGCTGAGAGGGAGCGGCGAACGATGCGTAGGGCGGCGACGAAGCTGACCCGGTCGGGGTCGACGCCGGCCGCGCCGGCGGCTTCCCACATGAGGGTCCGGATCGCGAAGTGGCAGCACAGGTGACCCCAGATCTCCTGGAGGACCAGATCGGGTGACTTCGATCGCAGCACGGTGCGCGGTCCGCGCTGGTGGGTTTTGAGCTCGTCGAACGCGGACTCGATCTCCCAGCTGCGCTGCGCGTACGCGGCGGCGAGCTCGGTGGCGGTGACCTCAGCCAGCAGGGTCGATGAGGGTGGTGAACAGCCGGAACGGTCCAGCGTCGGTGCCCCGGCCGTCGTCGACGCGGTAGTCGACCACCCGCACGATGACCGCCTCGGTGTTCAGCTTCGAGTTGTTGGCGCGCAGCTCACCGAGCCACGAGCCGTCGTCGAGCACCTCGATCTGGTGGGGGTTCACGTTGGTCTTGGCCCGCCACAACAAGTCAGCTCCGGTCGCTGCGGCCTGCTGCCACAAGGGACCCGCGTGGGTTCGGTGATCGTCATGGTGATGGTGGTCCTCCTCGGCGATCAGAGCTACAAGCCCCGAACGCCCTCGTGGTGGACCCTCCGCTCACACAATCTCTTGTACACGCCCCTCAACCTCCGCATCGCCCCACCCGAACGACATCGGATGGCAGCAGGGACGCCGACACCAAACCCGAACGACGCGCCACACAGGTGCACCGGACGGTGCGCCGCGGCGTCCCGGACGTCGAAGGCGTCGACCGGGACGCTGATCCCGGTCCCGGAGGGTCGTCCCGGTCGGGTCACGGTCCCGTCCCGGTGAGGAATCTCGCGAGATCTGGCCGGCTCGTTGGGCTTAGTCCTATGTGTTCAGCATCGCGAAGCTCTCCGCGCAGGCCGACACGGCCGCCTACTACCTGGAGGCGATCGCCAACGACCGGGACGACTACTACGTCGCCTCCGGTGAAGTCCCGGGACGGTGGCTCGGGTCGGGCAGTGCGCTGCTCGGGCTCGAGGGCGAGGTGGCGCCCGAGGACCTGAGGGCGATGTTGGACGGGCTGGACCCTCGCACGGGGGAGGCGCTCGTCGGCTACCGGAAGAACGTCGGGTTCGACCTCACGCTGTCGGCGCCGAAGTCCGTGTCGGTGCTCTGGGGACTCGGTGGCCAGGCGACCGCGGCGGAGGTGGTCGCGGCGCACGATGCTGCGGTCGCTTCTGCGCTCGCGTACCTGGAGGACGCAGCGTGCACGGTCCGGCGCGGGAAGGGCGGCACGGCGCATCACCGGGCGGGCGGCCTGGTCGTTGCGGCTTTCCGACATCGCACCAGTCGGGAGGCGGATCCGCAGCTCCATACGCATCTGGTGACCGCCAACATGGCGCTGGGTCCGGACGGACGCTGGACGGCGTTGCACTCGGCGGACGTCTACCACCACGCCCGCACGGCCGGCTTCATCTACCAATCGGTCCTGCGCCATGAGGTCGTCGAACGGCTGAGCGTTGCGTTCGAGCCGTCGGGCAAGCCCGGCATCGGCGAGGTCGTCGGCATCCCGAAGCCGGTACGGAATCGGTTCAGCCGTCGGCGGATCGCGATCGAGGCGGCGATGGCCGAGCACGGTGTGCGCACCGCGCACGGCGCACAGATCGCGACGCTCGACACCCGGCCGGCGAAGCCGCAGCCGGTCGCCGAGGACGACCTCCGGGACGCGTGGCGGGAGCACGCCTGCTCGATCGGGTTCGACCTCGAGTCGGTGCCCCGCGAGCGGCGGCACCCGCTCCCACCGGACGACGAAGCGATCGGTCGTCACCTCACGCAGCGGGATGCCACGTTCGATCGACTGCGTGTGCTCCAGGCGGTGGCGGAGACCGCCACCCAGGGGCTCCCGTACGACGAGATCGTGGCCAGTGCCGAGGCGTTCCTCGCCGGCCCGGAAGCGATCGAGGTCACGGCCAAGCGGTGGACGACACCTCAGATCCTGGCTATCGAGGCGGACGCCATCGAACGCGCTGCCGCAGGCCCATCGACCGCAGCGGTCCACCCGGCTGTCGTCGACTCGGCCGTCGCGGTGCGACCGTCGATCAGCCCGGAGCAGGAGCAAGCCGTCCGTGCCATCACGACGACCTCCGATCCGGTGACGTTGATCGTCGGGCACGCCGGTGCCGGCAAGACGTTCGCGCTGAACGCCGGCGCCGAGGCATGGCGCATCGCGGGGCTGCGACCGGTCGGGCTGGCGCTGGCTGGTCGAGCTGCCGCCGAGCTCCAGGCCGGATCGGGCATCCCGTCGCAGACGGTCGCGTCGTTCCTCAAGGAGCTGGGTCAGGGTCGGGTCCTCTCCGACCGTGACGTGGTGGTCGTCGATGAAGGGGGCATGGTTGGCACCCGCGACCTCCACCGGCTAATCACCGCGACGACCGAGGCCGGGGCGAAGCTCGTGCTCGTCGGCGACCACAAGCAACTCGCTGAGATCGATGCCGGTGGCCTGTTCGCCGCGCTTGCTCGGCCGTTGGGCGCAGCGGAGCTGAGCGAGAACCGCCGCCTGCGGGTGCCGGCGCAGGCGGCCACTGCGCGAGTACTGCGCGACGGCGATGTCGACCGGGCGCTGCTCCGTCTTCGCAGAACTGGTTCGCTGACGGTCGAGTCGAACGCCGATGTTCTGCGGGCGAAGTTGGCCGAGGACTGGTTCCTCGAGCACGGCGACGGCAAGCACGCGGTGATGCTGGCGCTGCGGCGAAACGACGTGGCCGACCTCAACGACCGGGCCCGCCGGCTGCTCTACCGCAACGGCCAGCTCGGCGAGCGCGTCGTTACGCCCCCCGATCTCGACCTGTGCGTCGGCGATCGGGTGCTGGCGCTGCGCAACGACCGTCGCATCGGCGTCACCAACGGGACGCAGGGAACGATCGCCGGGAGAAGCGAGGACGGCATCCTCCTCGACACGCCCGACGGTCAGCGGTTGGAGATCCCGCTCCGCTACGCCGTCGAGGGTCACCTGACCCACGGCTACGCGATGACGGTCCACAAGGCGCAGGGCATGACCTGTGACGTGTCGCTCGTCCTCGGCGACGACACCCTCTACGCCGAGGCTGGCTACACCTCGATCACCCGTGGTCGGCTCCGCAACCACGTCTACGTCGTCGCCACGCACGACGATGATCCCGTGGCCGACGTTCGCCGGGCCCTCGGACGCAGCACAGCCAAGCAGACCGCCATCGAGCAGATGGAGCTCGGGCTGTGAGTGGCCGGCCTCGCCGTCGCCGTGCCGACGACGAGCAGCTCTCGCTCGAGCTCGACGAAGCGGTCCATCCATGGGTGGCGAAGGCGAGAGCGATCGACGCCGCCTGCGGCGGGCACGATCTCGACGTCGAGGCGCTGGCGAGGTTCGTTCGGATCGTCCGTGTCGCTACCGGGGGTGCCAGACCAGCCGGTCCGGGTCGAACGCCTTGCGTCCCTGCTGACCGGGAAGCACCTCGACGCGCTGGATGACGAGGTCGATCAGTTGGCGCTGGAAGCCGATGCCCTTGTCGTCCCACACCTCGGCGAGCTGCTCGACCGTCGGCGGCAGGTCTCGCAGCACGGACTGCTGGGGCGCGGCGAACGCCTTGCGACCCAGGGTCTCGATCGTCTCGGTGAGTGCGGCGTAGCGGCGCTCGTAGGCGGCCTTGCCGACCTTCTTCTCCAGGTAGAGGTCGAGCAGCATGTCGCGCTGCGCCTCGGCGTCGGCGAGCTGGTCGGCCAGGCTCTCGGACTCGTCCTCGGCGCTCTCGGCGAGGCGCACCAGCTGACGCCGGTACTTCGGGTCGCACAGCTTGCCGATCACGTACTGGCGGACCTCGTCCTCGACGGGCTCGGCGACCGTGGAGATCCCGCCGCACCCGCCGAGCCCGGCGCCCTTTCGGCAGTGGTAGGCGCGGCGTCCGTTCTGCTTGCGGACCGATCGCAGTTTCCCTCCGCACTTCGAGCAGAACAGGAAGCCGACGAGCGGGAACGTGCGGGCCCCGAACTTCCGCCGGCCGGCTGTCGGTCGGTCCTTCAGCGCATCTTGGACGCGGTCCCAGGTGGAGCGGTCGATCGCTCGCTCCCACGTGCCTTCGGCGACGACGACGCCGTTGTGCTCGCGCAATCCGACGTAGCGGGGATTGGTGAGCAGGCGGGTGAGGATGTTGGTGCGCCACTGGCCGCCCCGTGCCGACGGGATGCTGCGCTCGTTGAGGTCGTTGGCGATGCGCCACAGCGACTCGCCGAGCAGCACGCGCTCGACCACCTCGAGGATCACGGCGTGCTCGTCGGGGATCAGGCTCATCGTGCCGTCGTGAGGGCAGCCGATGACCTCGCACGAGTCGGGGCGCACCCCCGAGCACGAGTAGCCGTACGGGCGGCCGGAGATCCGGGGCTTTCCCTCCCGTGCCTCCCGAGCGCGCACGTCTCGCATGCGGTCGGACAGCTTCTTCGATTCCTCGCGGTCCATCGACGCGCGGATGCCGATCTCGAACTCGCTCAGCCAACCGTTGGGCGTGAGCACGGCGTGGTCGGTGTCGCAGCCGGCTTCTTCCAGCGCTTCGATGAGCGGCGCCCATCCCGGGCCGCCGCCCCTGGACAGCCGGTCCGACTTGTACGCCATCACGGCTCGCACCTGGCCAGAGCGGACGAGCTCGAGCAGGTCGAGGAATCGCGGGCGGGTGCGGCCACGGTCCTTGAACCCCGACGTGCTCGGCGGCTCCACCAACGTCTCGACGATCTCCGCTCCCAGCGCCTTGGCCGCCTCGGTGCAGCGCTCGATCTGGAGAGGGATCGACTCGGAGCGGTCGCGCGTGAGGCTCTGGCGGATGTAGAGCACCGTGGGAACGAGGTCGCGAGTCACTGGTGTCAAACACTACCAGTGTTGACGAATACGAAGAACACGCCCATCGAGGCGCTGGAGCGGGCGTTCCCGCTCCGGGTGCTGCGGCAGCGGCTGCGCCGGGGGAGCGGTGGCGCTGGGTCTGCGCCCGGCGGTGAGGGCATCGAGCGGGACCTCCAGGTGCTGACGGCCGCGACCGTTTCGCTGATCACCGAGCGGCGCGTGAGCCAGCCGTGGGGCCTGGCCGGCGGCGAGTCCGGGGCGGTGGGGGAGAACTGGCTGCTGCCGGGCGGCGACGAGAGCCGGGCCGAGCGGCTGCCCGACAAGTGCACGATCCAGCTCGAGGCCGGCGATGTCGTGCGGATGCTCACGCCGGGAGGCGGCGGCTGGGGTACGCCGCCGAGCGATGTCGGGTGACCGCTGCGGTGCTGCGTCGAGCTGCCCTCGTGTCCTGAGCCGGGGAATGACCTGGTTTGGAGCCGTCCCGGCTGTTTCGGCTGGGCTCACACGGACGTGCCGTCGACGAAGGCCTCGGCCGCTCGACGCACCTCGTCGAACCGCTCGTCGGCCAACATGTCGATGGGCCGTTCGCCATCGAGCAGTCGGTTCTTCGGCAACGAGGGTTCGCTCGGAGGAGTCGTGAGGTCGGCGGTGTCGCGGTCTCCGGGGCTGGTCGTTCGGCCGGCTGTGGTCCAGAAGGGGAGCGGTCCCTGGTCCGTAGTGGGAGCACCTCCAAATCCGCACCAGAGGGTTCTCCAAAACCGCAAGAAACCATCCTCCAGTTCCGCAAGAAGCGCTAGGCTGAGCGATCGTGGACCCATTGCTCAGAGGTACCGTCCCCCGACGGCTCGAGGCGGTGGTGCTCGACCGGTTCCGGGAGGAGCCGGTGCTGCTGCTGCAGGGTCCCAGGTCGGTCGGCAAGTCGACGCTGCTTCGACGCCTGGCGCACGTCACCGGGGCCCGACTGCTGGATCTCGATGACGTCGCCACGCGGGATGCGGTGGCGTTGGATCCAGCCACGTTCGTCGCGGGGCCAGAGCCGGTGTGCATCGACGAGTACCAACACGTTCCGCTCGTCCTCGACGCCGTCAAGGCGGAGCTGAACCGGGATGGCCGGCCCGGACGGTTCGTCCTCACGGGCTCGGCGCGCCACGAGTCGCTGCCCGCAGCTGCGCAGGCGCTCACCGGACGGTTGCACAGGCTCCCGGTGTTTCCCCTCTCGCAGGGTGAGATCGCCGGCGTCGAGGAAGGTCTGCTGGTTCGACTCCTCTCGGACGAGGCCGGCGAGCTGATCGGACGCACATCGGACAC
>CAZVVS010000206.1:0-8795 GCA_964630585.1 uncultured Gordonia sp. | reverse complement strand
CAGCCCCGAGAGCACGACGTGGTCTGCACGACCCATCGTGGGCATCGGACCTGGAACCTGTCGGGCTGCTGTGACATCCCGGACGTCGACCGGTGAAGGCCGACGAGGTGACCCCGGAGTTCCCGCCGAGCTTGCAGCGCGGCCGCATCGCGGAGATGTCCCGCCTCGAGGCCGAGGGCTACCGCGGCGCCCAGGTCTCGACCGTGGCATCGAACCGCCGGTACCTCCGTGCGCTTCGCCGTGCGGCCGGCACCGACGTGATCGTGATCCTGGCCGACAACACCCTCGCCCGCCTGACCGTCGACCCGGCCATCGCCTGCGAAGGGGTGCCATCGTGAGCGTCGAGGTAGCGAACCTGCTCCTGGACTTCGTCCCCGACCTCGAGGGTGAGGGCACGGTCCGCCTGTCCTCCGCGCTGAGCGTGGACCTCGACCCGGATGACCGGGCGACCGTCGAGCTGGCGCGCCGCATCGGGGAGAACCACTTCGCCGCGGTGTCCTCGGACCGGGCCCGGGTGCTGGTCGACGCCCTCGCCGCCGAGCTCGGCCTTGAGGTGCACGCCGGCCGTCACGCCCGACTCGTCGAGGACCTCCACCCGCTCCCCGGGATCATCGAGGACCTCGACCACCGGATCTCGACCCTGCCGACCGTCGGGCAGTTCCGCCGCAAGATCGCCGCGCTGGCGAAGGGCCGCCGTACGAGGGTCGCTGATCTCCCGGCCGGCGAGTTGTTCCGCCTGGCCGAAGGCATTGAGCGGGCCGAGCAGGCGCAGGCCCGTCGAGTTCCCCCGGGCCCGACCCGTGTGGAGGGCACCGGGGCGGCGGGGCCGGAAGACGACACCGGGACCGCCCCAGTTCGCGATGAAGGAGAAGCGGCATGACCGCTGTCGGGGCCTGTGTGGAGTGGCCCGGCCGTCGCGACGAGAACGGCTACGGCTGGGCCTCACGCAACCGCCGTGCTCACCGGGTGGCGTGGGAAGAGGCCAACGGCCAGCAGATCCCTCTCGGGATGATCGTGATGCACGTCTGCGACAACCCGCCGTGCGTGAACCCGGCCCACCTGAAGCTCGGCACGGTCGCCGACAACAACCGGGACCGCGCCGAGAAGGGCCGGAGCCGCGGCACCTTCCAATCCGGCCCTGACCACCCGGCCACCAGGCGCCGGGGGGCGTCCCACTGGTGCGCCAAGCTCACCGACGACGACGTCCGGTCGATCCGCCGCCGCTGCGAAGCCGGTGAGACCCAGACCGAGGTCGCCGCTGATCTCGGCGTGCATTCAGCCACCGTCAGCCGAATCGTTCGCCGCGTCTGGCGGCAGGAGGTCACTTGACCATGTCCATCATCGAAGACCGTCTCGCCGTGCTCGACTCGATCGAGTTGAAGTCCGGTTCGCACGGCTCGTTCAACGACGGGGTGTGTGCCCTCGAGGCGGTCGCCTGGCTGGCCGGCGAACCCCACTCGGATCACCCGCAGTGCGCGTCCAGGGTGATCGGGGCGTTCATGATGTCCTGGAACGACACCCTCCCCGACGCCGACCGCCAGGTGCTGAAGGGCTTCCTGCCCCGCCTGGTCGGCACCGCCAAGGGCTCCGAGCTCGAGGACCGCCTGGCGTGGATGTCGGCCGACTGGCTGGTCCGCGAGTACACCCCGGCCTGGCTCCGGCTGGCGGGGCTCGAAGACCAGGCCCTCCTGCTCGAGGGACTCTCACCGCTGTCTGCGGACACGGTCCCGTCGATCAAGACCACCCTCGACGCGGTCCGGACCGACGCGCGCGCCGCTTGGGCCGCCGCTTGGGCCGCCGCTGGGGACGCCGCTGGGGACGCCGCTGGGGCCGCCGCTGGGGCCGCCGCTCGGGCCGCCGCTGGGGCCGCCGCTGGGGACGCCGCTGGGGACGCCGCTTGGGCCGCCGCTGGGGCCGCCGCTGGGGACGCCGCTGGGGCCGCCGCTTGGGCCGCCGCTTGGGCCGCCGCTTGGGCCGCCGCTGGGGCCGCCGCTGGGGACGCCGCTGGGGACGCCGCTGGGGCCGCCGCTGGGGCCGCCGCTCGGGCCGCGCTGGCTCCGACGAAGCAGCACCTGCAGCTCTCCGCGCTCGGTCTGCTGGACCGGATGGTCACCGCGGCTGAGGAGTACGAGGCGGCGTGATGGCCCGTGTCACCGATGTCGCCCAGGGTGCGGGCCTGCCGGTGCTGCTGCTCGCGCTGGTCGCGTGCGCGGTCCACCAGGTCCTCGAGGTGCTGGCCACGGAGCGGGACCGACGGGATCGGGTCCGCCCGCAGCTGGTCGTGGCACCGGGACCGGATCCGATCCCGTCGGTGACCGAGGCGCTGCAGCCCCTGGTCGATGACCTGACCCGCCGGCCTCTCCACCCGGTCGGTGACGAGCTGGCTCCGTCGCTGTACGTCGACGACGAGATCGCGGCCACGGTCCGCCGGGTCCACATGGACGGGGCGCTGTGAGCTCGAAGGACGAGGCGACCCGCCTGCACTCCCTGCTGGTCCGGGCCCGGGCCGGCTGCTGCGAGAAGTGCGGCCAGCCCGGCGGCCTGAACGCCTCGGGCCTGCCGGTTCTGGGCTTGCAGTGCGCCCACATCGTCCGTCGTGGCTACCTGAACACCCGGACCGATGAACGCAACGGCGTCGCTTTCTGCACCCCTGACGCCGCGTTCTTCACCGAGAACCACCAGCGGTTCCTGACCTGGGTGGTCCCGAGGATCGGCCACGACACCTTCACCGAGCTCGTGGCCAAGGCCAACTCCCTCGAGGTGGCCGACAAGCCCGACTGGCCGACCGAGGCCAGCCGTCTCCGCCGACTTCTCCAACGACTGACCCGGGCCGCATGAGCCCCGACCGCAAGGAGGCCGTGATGGCCGACGAAGAAGACCAGAGGATCGCCCCGTTCTCCGAGCTGCTGTTGCAGCAGCGCGGCGGGGCCTTGCACGCCGAGGCCTCCGACGCTCTCCACGACCTGGTCGAGGCGATCGAAGCGACCGGCCGGGGCGGGGAGCTGCGGATCGTGTTGAAGATCAAGCCGATCGGCCAGGGCCGTCAGGTGACGGTGATGGACGAGGTCGTCGTGAAGGCCCCCCAGCAGGAGCGGCCGTTGGCGATCTGGTTCCCGGACAGCGGCTCCCTGTCGCGCCGGGACCCCAACCAGGCCGAGCTGCCGGGCATCCGCCCGGTTTTGGACACCGATGACCACGCCGAGGAGGCGACCGCATGATCAACGAGGACCACAACGGACAGCAGGCGGTGATCGACGCCGCCACCCGCGCCGCGAAGCCCCAGGAGCTCGACCTCGGTTCCTACTACGTGGTGACCAGCCCCGACGGGTCGATCCACGAGATCGACACCATCGCCGTCGAGGACCGCTACCTCGACACGCCCCGCCGAGCGAAGGGCACCGCCCAGCTCGGCACCGTGGAGAGCTTCGCCGCCTACGTCAAGGCACTCGGTGGCGGCGACCCGTTCCCGACCTACGCCAACGGCCTCACCGTCACGACCGTGTTCAACGGCCACCAGGCCATCGACATGGCCGGCCACGGCGACCTCCGCGCCAAGTTCACCGCCCAGCACACCCCCGGCTGGCTCCGGTGGGCCGCGGTGTCCGGGAAGCTGCTCACCCAGGTCGCGTTTGCCGAGCACGTCGAGGACTGCCTCGCCGACATCGCCGACCCGGACGGGGCCACCCTGCTGGAGCTGGCCACGACCTTCGAGGCCATCACCCAGGTCACGTTCAAGCAGTCGACCCGCCTGCAGAACGACCAGCGCCGCCTCACCTACGAGGAGACCATCGAAGCCCGGGCCGGCAACACCGGCCAGCTCGAGGTCCCCGAGCGCCTGTTCCTCGCGCTGCAGGTGTTCGAGGGCGAGGACACGATCCCGGTGACGTGCCGGCTCCGGTACAAGATCACCGGCGAGGGGCTCCGCATCGGCATCATCCTTGACCGGGCCGACGACGTCGTCCGTGACGCCTTCGACCAGCTCGTCGCCCGCATCGCTGATGAGGTCGGCCCCGTCTGGTTCGGGACCCCGCCGGCCTGATGTCCACGACGTCCATCGAGTGGACCGACGAGGTCTGGAACCCGACGACCGGCTGTGACCGTGTCTCCCCCGGGTGCGACAACTGCTACGCGCTGACCATGGCCGCCCGCCTCAAGGGCATGGGCCAGGCCAAGTACCAGCGCGACGGCGACCCCCGCACCTCCGGGCCCGGGTTCGGCCTGTCGGTCCACTCGGACGCCCTGGACGTCCCGCTCCGGTGGCGCAAGCCCCGCCGGGTGTTCGTCAACAGCATGAGCGACCTCTTCCACCCCGAGGTCCCCGGCTCATTTATCGAGGACGTGTGGGAGGTCATGGAGACGGCCAGCGAGCACACCTTCCAGGTGCTCACTAAGAGGCCCCAGCGGATGGCGCAGGTGGTCGACCGGCTGTATGGGATCCCTGACGACCTCCCGATCCCGAATATCTGGCTGGGCACGTCGATCGAGTCCAACCGGTACGCCTTCCGAGCCGACCACCTCCGGGCCACGCCTGCCGCTGTCCGCTGGATCTCGGCCGAGCCGCTCCTGGGCCCGCTCGACGAGCTCGACTTGGAGGGGATCGACTGGCTGGTGGCCGGCGGCGAGTCCGGGCCCGGCGCCCGGCCGATGCACCCCGCTTGGGTCCGGGACCTCCGGGACCGATGCGCCGCCGCCGGGGTCCCGTTCTTCTTCAAGCAGTGGGGCGCCTGGCAGGACGGCGGGGGGCACCCGAGCCCGGCGAACGACCGGGTCGTCACCGCCGACGGCGAGGTCCGGACATGGGAGCAGTGGAACGCCTACGCCCCCAGCTCATCGATGCCGATGGTGCGGGCCCGCCCGACGCTCATGGCCCGGGTCGGCAAGAGGGCCGCCGGCCGCGAGCTGGACGGCCGCACCCATGACGAGTTCCCGGAGGTCGCTGCCTGATGGCTGACGACGTTGATGTCACCGAGTTCGTTGGCTGGGTGGTGACCACCGCCCGCCTCTACGGGTGCGCTGCGATCCGCACCGATAGCTACGGGATCTCCGGCGGCATCGATCCCGACGTGATCCTGTTCATGCCGACCGGGGTGCTGGCGGTCAAGGTCAAGACCCGGAAGGCGACGCTCGCGTCGGGTGCCCGGGAGAACGGCGGGCTGAGTGAGCGCCAGGCCCGGGTCAGGGACTCGCTTCTGCCTTCGGGCGCCCGGTATGTCGTGTGGACGCCAGAGGACACAGGAGACGCTCTGAGCGTTCTATCGGGGTCAGTGTCACCCGAAGGGGCGAACGGCGCAGAGGCGTCCGTTCCGGGTGCTCTGCCGTGACCCAGGCTGACGACTCGGGCGCGGTGCTGCACAAGCACCGGAAGCGCCGGGACTTCACCCAGGCCCAGAACGTCACGATCCGTGACGCCGGGCTGTCGCTGAAGGCGACCGGCCTGCTCGTCTACCTGCTGTCGTTGCCGGACGGTGCGCCGGTCGGTTCCCGTGACATCGCCGCCCGGAAGCCGGACGGCCGGCACTCGGTGATGACCGCCTACACCGAGCTCAAGCAGGCCGGCTACGTGGACCAGTCGAGGGTCCGCGGGACCGACGGCCGGTACAAGACGGTGACCCACGTCTTCGAGGTCGTCCCTGGCGCGAAAAGCGAACCAGGGCCTGGCGCGGAAACCGGGCCAGGCACCTGGCGCGATTCTCCGACGCCGGAAAACCGCGCCGCTAAGAAGAGCAATACCAAGATCAAAGAAACAGGATCGGTAATCCGGTGCGGAGGCTGCGGCATCGACGTCCCCCTGGCCGACGTCCTCGAGCACGAGCTGCTCTGTGACGGCTGCACCGATGCGGCGGTCGGATGAGGACCGCCGTCCAGGTCGACGCCGACCTCGAAGCGTGGGACGTGGTCCTGGACCTGGCCGCCCAGATCGACACGGCGATCCCGACTGGAGACCCGTTGGCCGAGGAGATCCGCCGCCACAACGACCTGACCGCCACCGTCGTCGGGCATGCGATCGCCCGGGCCCGCCGTGACCGGCCCGACGTCGAGCAGCTCGGCCTCGAGGTCCCGTCGTGATCTGCCCGTCGTGTGGCCGTCACTACGACCCCCCCGGGCCGTGCACCAACCCGGACCCCGACGGGCCCGGCCAGTGCGGCTACCGGGACCCCGACGACGAGACCGAGCAGGCGGTGCGGGAGATCCTGGACCCGCCGTTCGATCCTCTCGCCCCCGTCGAGTTCCACGACTCGACACCCGAAGCCCGCGCCGAGGCCCGTGCCGAGCTGGCCGCCGCGGTCGAACGGAAGGCCGGCTGATGTCGGATCGTCAGGTCCCGCACTCCGTCGACGCCGAGCGGGCCGTGCTGGGGGCGATGCTCCTGAACCCGGACGCGATCGCCGAGGTCATCCAGGCGCTCACCGCGCAGGACTTCTACCGGCCCGCCCACCAGAACGTCTACGACGCGATCACCGGCCTGTTCGCCGCGGGTGAGCCGGCGGATCCGGTGACGGTCGCCGAGGAGCTGAAGCGCCACAACCTCCTCGACTCGATCGGCGGCGGCCAGGGCCTGATCGACATCCAGGCGTCGGCCCCGTCTTCGAGCAACGCCGGCCATTACGCCCGGATCGTCGAGGAGGCATCGATCCGCCGCCGCCTCATCGCGGTCGGATCTGACGTCAGCGGGTTGGGCTACGACGTCCCGGGCGACATCGACAAGGCCGTCGACCAGGCTGAGTCCCTCGTGTTCGCTGTCGCCGAGCGCCGCATCCGGGACTCGATGATGCCGATGCACCAGCTGTTGGGCCCGATGCTGGACCGCACCGAGCAGCTCTACGAGAACAAGGGCGAGATCACCGGCACCCCCACCGGGTTCCCCGACCTGGACCGACTCCTGGGTGGCCTGCAGCCCGGCGCCTTGACGGTGATCGGCGCCCGACCTGCGACCGGCAAGACCGCGCTGGCCCTCGCGATCACCGCGCACGCCTCGAAGACGACCCCGACGCTCCTGTTCTCCTTGGAGATGTCGCACCTCGAGCTCACCCAACGGCTCCTGTGCGCAGCATCGTCGGTGGACTCCCGGCGGATCCGTACCGGCCAACTCAACGACGGCGACTGGGCCCGCATCTCGACCGGGGTCGGCAAGCTCGGCGACGCCCAACTGTGGATCGACGACAACCCGAACCTGACCGTCATGGAGATCCGAGCGAAAGCCCGCCGCCTCCGCTCCGAGGTTGGCTCGTTGGGGCTGGTGGTCGTCGACTACCTGCAGCTCATGTCCGGCAGCCGGCGGGTCGAGAACCGCAACCTCGAAGTGTCGGAGATCTCCCGCGGCTTGAAAGTGCTGGCCCGGGAGCTCGACTGCCCGGTCGTCGCGCTCTCCCAGCTGTCCCGTGGCGTCGAGTCCCGGGTCGACAAGCGCCCCACCCTCGCCGACCTCCGCGACTCCGGCGCGGTCGAACAGGACGCCGATGTCGTCGCGTTCATCTATCGCGACGCCCTCTATGACCGCGAGAAGGTCGACGACGGCTCCACCGAGCTGATCATCGCGAAGCACCGCAACGGCCCCACCGGCGTCGTGCACCTCACGTTCATCCCCCGGTTCGCCCGGTTCGAGTCAGCGGCCCGACCGTGAGACCCACCGAACCCCGCCTCCCCCTCGCCCCTCTCGAACGGCGCCTCTGCGCCCACCTCGACCGGGCCGGCGTCCACACCCGCCACGGCGACTCCTCTGACCCGAACCTCGCGTCGGCCGACGAGCTCGGCGCCGCGGTCGGGGTGACCGGCCGGACCTGGGAACGGTGGCGATCCTCGGGGATCCGGATCACTCAGGCCGACCGCGCCGCGGTAGCGGTCGGTGACCATCCGCTCGACATCTGGGGCGACGACTTCCACCAGGGCACGACATGACCGGCCCCGTCGTGTGGGTGATCCGAGAACCGGCTCTCCTCGACCTGCTGCGCCGCGCCCACCAGGGCGAAGACCCCGACGTCCTGCTCGTCGAGTTCCTGGCCAACTCGACCGTCGACCAGTACCCGGAGAACCCGTCGTGACCGGCGAATGCCCTGTCTGCGCCGGGACGTTCCGCCTGTACCCGGACGGCCGGATGAAGAACCACGGGCCGATGGGCCGGCCGTGCGACGGGTCCGGCGTGCACGCGGTCGGCCACGAGCCGCCCGCCCCAGAGCCCGACGATCTGGTGGGCCGTCTGGTCACCCCGACCCCGGCGTGGCACCGGCAGGCCGCGTGCCGCCCGGATCTCCGCCCGGCGGACGTCACGCCGGCGGAGTGGACCGGCCTGTTCTTCCCGGTCCGGGGTGAGGACCTGACCCGGGCCCGCCGGGTGTGCCTGGACTGCCCGGTCCGTGACGACTGCCTCACCTCCGCGCTGAGCGACGGCGAGAAGCACGGCGTCTGGGGGGGGGCCTCCGAGAGAACCCGACGATCGCTCAGGAGACGTAACGCCGCATGACCGCCCGCCGCCCAGACCTCGAACGCCGCCTCGACCAGCTCCCCAAGGCCACCTGGACCTACGTGCGCGCCCTCGCCGTCGACCGGATCGACCTGCCGTCGAGCTCGAGCTTGCAGTACCGGTTGACCGAGGTCGACGAGGCGACCGTCGACCGGTACGCGGCGGACATGGAACGGGGCGACGTGTTCCCGGCGGTCGTCGTGCGTGAGGTGCGGGGCAAGTTGTCGCTGATCGGCGGGAACCACCGGCGGGCCGCCGCCGACCAGGCCGGCATCTCGACCCTCCCCGCCTACGTGGTGGTCTGCTCGGCGGCCCAGGCCCGCCAGCTCGCCTACGA
>CAZVVS010000205.1:0-8810 GCA_964630585.1 uncultured Gordonia sp. | reverse complement strand
GCCGCCACCGCCGAGGCGGGTGACACCGGGGCACACGGCATCATCGAATCGGCGGCCGAAGAGCTGGCGGTGTCGGTGGGCGCCGCGCTGCGCGGCGCCGGCTGGCGGCCCGGCGACCCGTGGCGGGTCAGCTGGATGGGCAAGGTGATCACCACCAACCCGCAGCTGCAGACACGTTTCCGCCACCTGGTGGCCGTCGCACAGCCGGGGATCACCACCGCCGACCCGTACGGCATCCCGCTCGACGGGGTGTCGCTGCTACTCGACCTGCCCGGCGACCACCCGATCACACGGCTGGTCGCCGGCGCAGGCCGGTAACCCGGATCAACCCAGCCCGGCGGCCAACGAATCGGCGAGCGTCTTGGCGAAGGCGGCCGGGTCCTTCAATTCCCCGCCCTCGGCCAGCAGCGCCAACCCGTAGAGCAGTTCGGCAGTCGGCACCAATGCCTCGCGCTCCGACTCAACGGCAACGGCCTTGTTCAGTCCGGCCACGAGCGGGTGTGCAGGATTCAGTTCGAGTGCCCGCTTCATGTGGGGCACCGGCTGTCCCGACGCACGGTAGAGCTTCTCCAACTGCGGTGACATCGAGTAGGCGTCGCCGACCAGGCAGGCCGCGGAATCGGTGAGCCGGCTCGACAGCCGCGCCTCGGTGACGTCCTCGCCCAGAACCTGCCCCAGCCAGGCCAGCAAGTCGGCGAACTCCTCGCCCTGCTTCTCCTGCTCCGCCGCGGCTGCGGCCTTCTCCTCGTCGCTTTGCTCGGCATCCAGGTCGACGGCGCCCTTGGCGATGGAGACGAAGCGGTGGCCGTCGAACTCGCCGACCGCGTCGACCCACATCTCGTCGACCGGGTCCGACAGCGTCAAGACCTCGATCCCCTTGGCCGCGAACGCCTCCATGTGCGGGGAGTTGCGGATCTGTTGCTGGGACTCACCGGTCATGTAGTAGATCGCGTCCTGGCCCGACTTCATGCGGCCGACGTACTCGGCGATGGAGGTGAGCGCCTCACCGGCGTCGTCAGCCGGCGCATGCGTGGACGTGAAAGCACTGGCCTTCAGGATCGCCTCGCGGTTGTCGGGGTCGTTGACCAGGCCCTCCTTGAACACCCGACCGAAGCCCCGCCAGAACGTCGCGTAGTCATCGGGGCGCGATGCCCGCAGCTCACCGACGGTACCGACGATCTTCTTCGTCAGCCGGCGGCGGATGGCCCGGATCTGGCGGTCCTGCTGCAGGATCTCGCGCGAGACGTTCAGCGAGAGGTCCGCGGCGTCGACGACGCCCGTCACGAACCGCAGGTACTCGGGCAGCAGGTCGGCGTCATCCATGATGAATACGCGCTTGACGTAGAGGTGGATCCCGCCTCGCTGCTGCACCGAGAACAGGTCGAACGGCGGCTGCGTCGGCAGGAACAGCAGCGCCTCGTACTCGAAAGTGCCCTCCGCCTTGACGGACACGACCTCCAGGGGCGAATCCCAGGCGTGGCTGACATGCCGGTAGAACTCGGCGTACTCCTCGTCGGAGACCTCGTCGCGCGAGCGCGCCCACAACGCCTTGCCGGAGTTGAGGGTCTGCCACTCGATGGTCGGCTCCCCCGGCTCCTCGCCGTCGGCGGCCGGCGGGGCAGGAACGGTGACCTCCATCCGGATGGGCCAGCTGATGAAGTCGGAGTACCGCTTGACCAGGCGCCGCAGTTCGGCGGGGTCGGCGTAGTCGTGCAGGTGGTCGTCGGTGTCGGCGGGCTTGAGGAGCAGGGTCACGCTGGTGCCCTGCGGGGCGTCCTCGACCGTTTCGATCGTGTACGTCCCGTCCCCGGTCGACTCCCACTTGGTGCCGGTGGTCTCACCGGCTTTGCGCGTGAGGAGGGTGACCTTGTCGGCCACCATGAACGTCGAGTAGAAGCCGATGCCGAACTGCCCGATCAGGGCGTCGGAGGCCGCCGCGTCTTTCGCCTCGGCGAGCTTGCGCCGCAGCTCCGCGGTGCCCGAGCGTGCCAGGGTGCCGATGAGACCGACAACCTCGTCTCGCGACATGCCGATGCCGTTGTCGCCGACGACCAGGGTGCGCGTGTCGCCGTCGACGGTCGGGTCCAGCGTGATGTGCAGATCGCCGGTGTCGACGTCGAGGTCTTTGTCTTTCAACGACTCGATGCGCAGCTTGTCGAGGGCGTCCGAGGAGTTCGAGATCAGCTCCCGCAGAAAGCTGTCCTTGTTCGAATAGACCGAGTGGACCATCAGGTCCAGTAGTTGGCGCGTCTCGGCCTGGAACTCCATCGTCTCCGGTGCCGCCATGGTCGCTTCATCCTTTCGTCGGGCCCGGCTCCAGAAATCGTTGATAGGCCGGACCGGGTGGGCAATTCCCGACGACAGTGTATTAGCGCACAGCGACAGCGAAATCTCGGGCATGACTGCCTATGCTGAGAACATGACGCCGGGTATGACGCTGCCGCGCCTTCTGTGCGTCCAAGCCCACCCCGACGACGAGACCATCTGGACGGGCGGCACCCTGGCCCGGCATTGCGCCGCCGGCGGTGAGGCCGACGTGGTGACCACGACGTGGGGAATCGGCCGGCCACGCCACCTCGAACTGGTCGAAGCACTGGCGACGCTTGGCCTGCCCCGCCCACCGATCATGCTTGGCTACGCCGACGGCGGGGTCCCCGGCTCCGCCGACCTCCCCCCGCTGGTCGACGCACCGTTCGACGATGAGGTGCGAGCGCTGACCGCCCATGTGCGCGCGCTGCAGCCCGACATCATCCTCACCACCGACGCCTTCGGGATCTACGGCCACCCCGACCACATCCACACCCACCGCCTCTGCCTGGCCGCCGCCGAGGCAGCTGCCGAGCCACACCTCTACCCCGACGAGGGACCGGCCTGGCAGGTGTCCTCGATCTACCTCGTCACCGTGAGCGAATCGCGTTCCCGGGCAGCGTGGGAGCAGGTGATGGCGGTCAAAGCGCCCGGCCGCAGCGTCGGCACCCCCGACGAGCGGATCGACGAGACGATCGACGTCCGCGACTTCCTGGACGTGAAGTGGGCCGCACTGCAGGCCCACCGCACCGAGTTCGCCCGCAGCAAGACGATGCGCGCGATTCGCACCCTCGACCAGCCGGTGCGCGAATCACTCCTCGGGTGGGAGTGCTACGTGCGGCGCGACCTCGTCGGAGGCGGGCGAAGCCTCGACCAGTGATGTCGAGCCGAAGCGCAGCCGCACGACGAGGATCACCGCCACGATGGTCACGACTTGCAGCGCAGCACCGCCGATCAGCGGTGCGCGGGGCCCGAATTCCTGTGCCATCCACCCCATCAGGGGCGCACCGAACGGTGTGCCCCCCATCATCACCATTGCGTAGAGTGCCATCACCCGGCCCCGCAGCGACGGATCGCTGGTCGTCTGGACGAACATGTTGGTCGCCGTCATGGTCAACAGGCCGGCGAGCCCGACCACGGGCAGCACCAGCAGGTACGTGACATACCCGGGCATCGTGCCCAATAGCGCCAACAGCACCGCGAACACCATGGCGGCGCCCACGACGAACCGGAGCCGGGGCGTGCGACTGCGGCGCGCGGCGAGCAGCGCACCGGTCAACGAGCCAATGCCCATGACCGATCCGGCCCAGCCGTAGGCCTGTGCACCGAGGTGGAATTCCGTGTTCACCATGACGGCGTTGGTGAGCTGGAAGTTCAGTGCGAACGTGCCGACCCCGAAGCCCACCCCCAGCGCGATAAGGAGATCGGGGCGCGCCGCGACGTAGCGGAAGCCTTCTCGGATCTGGCCTTTCGCGCGGGCCACCGGCGAGGCGCGGTCCAAGTCGTCAGGCCGCAGTAGCAAAAGCGCGATGAGCATGGCGCAGTAACTGGCCGCGTTGGTGAGGATCGCCCACCCGCTGCCCCAACCGGCGATGATGAGGCCCCCGACGCCGGGGCCGACGAGACGCGCGGCGTTGAACGACGCACTGTTGAGCCCGATCGCGTTGGTCAGGTTCTCCCGACCGGCGACCTCGGTGACGAAGGCCTGTCTCGTCGGCACGTCGACTGCCGCCCCGATGCCGAATATCAGGGCGAGCAGATACACGTGCCAGGTGCGCGCGACACCGCTGATAGCGAGCACCCCCAGGACGAGTGCCGAGCAGGCCATCCAGCACTGCGTCAGGGCCAGTAGCAGCCGCTTGTCCATGCGATCGGCGAGCAGACCGCCGACCGGGGACAGCAGCAGCGAGGGCAGGAACTGCAGGGCGGTCGTGATCCCGACGGCGACGGCCGAACCATGCGACAACTCGAGCACGAGCCACGCCTGGGCGACCCGCTGGATCCACGTGCCGATGTTGGAGACGAGGGCGCCGGTGAAGTAGATGCGGTAGTTGCGGTGCTGCAGCGACGCGAACATCCGCGACTCCCGCACTGCCATCAAGCCCTACCGCCCCTTCATCGACTTCCCGCAAGCCCGTTCTTCCGACGCTACTCCGATTGGCGCGTGCGAGACTGTCGGCATGTCCTCACTGATGCTGCTCGACGGCGCGAGCCTGTGGTTCCGCTCCTTCTACGCGATCCCAGAGAAGGTGACCGCACCCGACGGCCGCCCGGTGAACGCGGTGCGCGGATTCCTCGACACCATTGCCGCGCTGGTCGCCAAGCATGATCCGAGCCGTCTCGTCGTCTGCCTCGACCTGGATTGGCGACCCGCGTTCCGCACCGACCTGATCCCCTCCTACAAGGCCCACCGGGTCGAGACGGCCGCGGACGAACAGGCCGGTGTCGACGTCGAGGAGGTGCCCGATGCGCTGACGCCGCAGGTCGACATGATCCTCACCGCGCTGCGGTGTGCCGGCATCGCGACTGCCGGCGCACCCGGGTGCGAGGCCGACGACGTGATCGGAACCCTCGCCTTCGCCGAGGCCACCGACCCCGTTCTCGTGGTCAGCGGCGACCGTGACCTGCTGCAAGTGGTGGCCGACGATCCGGTGCCGGTGCGCGTCCTCTACGTGGGGCAGGGGCTGGCGAAAGCCCAGCTGATGGGGCCGGTCGAGGTCGCAGAGCGCTACGGGTTGACCCCCGCACGCGCCGGCACCGACTATGCGGAGATGTCGATGCTGCGAGGCGACCCGTCCGACGGATTGCCCGGCGTGCCCGGGATCGGCGAGAAGACCGCGGCGAAACTCCTCGTCGAATTCGGCAGCCTTGACGCGCTGGAGGCGGCGGCGAAGACGGGGTCACCGACGCTGAAGCCGCGGTCCCGGACCTCCCTGCTGGAGTCGGCCGACTACCTTCGGGCCGCGCGCACCGTCGTGTTCGTCAAGAACGACGCCGAACTCGTCGACGAGGCCGACGACCGACTCCCCGCGGCGCCGGCCGATCCGACGGCCCTGGCGGCCCTGGCCACCGAGCTGGGCATCGAATCATCCCTGCAACGGCTCGGCGCGGCACTGTCGTGGCCGTCGCCGTGAACCGTCAGTGCGGCGCGCCGACCTCGAAGCCGCCCTTGTTGTCGATGAAGGTCAGCGTGACCTTCTGCTGCCGACCCTCGATGGTGACGGTGCAGTCGAAGGAGTTCCCCTCCTTGACGCGCTCGCCGCTGGGGCAGCTCACATTCGACAGCTTCTCCACCTGGTAGTTGTTCGTCAGGATCTGCTTGACCCCGTCCTCGGCGCCCGACTGCGACAGTGTCTTGGGTGCCCAGCCCGGAGCGATGAACGCAGTGAAAGCCAAGAGGCCGCCGACGACCAGCACCGTGATGAGCGAGCCGATGATGGCCTTGAGTGCGGTGCTCGGGCCCGATTTGGCCTCGCCAGGTTGCCCCGGCTGCGGCGGCTGACCGTAGGGCGGCTGACCGTACGGCGCCGGACCGGTCTGGACCGGCAGCGGGCCGGTTTGACCGTAAGCCGGCAGTGGGCCCGTTTGACCGTAGGCCGGTGGCGCGTACGGCACGTACTGCCCGGGAGCCTGCGCCCCCGGCGGAACCGGATACGCCGGCTGCCCCGGCGCCGGGTACTGCGGCGCCGCGTACTGTGGCGCATCGGTGTGCGGCGTCACCGCCGGCCCCGGCGGCGGATACGGAGCGGCCGACGGCTGCACAGCTGCTTCCGGCTGCTCGGGCGCTACCGGCTGCGCCAACTGATCGGGTCGGGCGGGCATCGGGTACTGCAGGACCGGCGGTGCCTCTGGCGCGGTCGCTTGCTCGACGACCTGCGTCGCATCCTGCGCCGGGTCGTTGCTCGACTCCCCGGAGCCTGGCTGCAGCGGATCGGTCATGGCGGTCCCTCCTCGTCAACGCGGCACACCGGATTTGCGGTGGCAGACGGGGCCAACGCTACCGCAAGTCAGCCGATCTCGACCGCGACCACACCGCGGCGGATCGCACCAATCGCCGCGATCGCGGCACGTCCGACGCCATCACCGGGACCGGCGCAGCCGGCGATCTGGTCGAGCAGATCGATGACCTGACGGTTCCAGCGGACGAAATCACCCGGCGAGAGGAGTTGTCCCGCCTCACCGGCGGCCATCAGCGATTCGGCCAACGAGCGGCCCGACGCCCACATCGCCACCGCGACCGAGAATCCGGTGTCGGGTTCCCGCGTCGGGGAGACGCCGTGGCGCATCTCGACCTCGACGAGGTCGCGCCAGATCCGGTTCGTGTCCGCCAGTGCGCCGCGCAATGCCGCGGACCCGGGCAGTCGGTCCGCCGCAGCCGCCGACTCGCGCCGCGACGTGTAGACCAGGCTGGCGACGACGGCCGCCAATTCCCGGGGTGCCAGATCACGCCACACACCCTCGCGCAGGCATTCGCTGACCAGCAGGTCGCTCTCGCTGTAGATCGAGCGCAGCACCATTCCGGCGTCGGTGACGGTCTCGTCGGCGAGGTAGCCCAGCTCCGACAGCACGGCTACGACCTTGTCGAACGTGATGGACAACTCCGAGGTCCGCAGCGCGATCTCCTCGTCGAGCGCACGCACCTCGCGCAACAGCCGGTTGCGCTGCTGGGCGAGTCGCACCAGCTCCTCGTCGTCGGCGGTGCGATGAGCCGGGTGAGCCCGCAGTTGGGCCCGCATCCGGGCCAGTTCGGCGTCATCGGCGGCGGCCGCACGCTTGCGCTGCTTGCCCTTGGGCAGTTCCACCCCCGTCGCCTGCAGCGCCGAGGCCAGGTCGCGACGCCCCCGGCCGGTACGCCGGTCGACGTGGCGGGCCAGGCGCATGTTTCCCAGGACCTCGGGGGCGTTGAGGAAGTCGCGCACGCCGACCCGGCCGCACCAACCGTCCTCGGCCAGCACCATCGGCTTCGGATCGACGATGTTCTCGGCGGGTTCCACGACGACGGCCGTACCGCGGTGCCGGTTGCCGTAGAGGCCGATGATCTGGCCCCGCTTGAGTGCGGCCAACGCCTCGCCGATATCGAGCTGCGCGTCGTCGCGGCGGGCGAACCGGAGTTCGCGCTCGCGCCGACGGATGTCCTCGCGCAACTCCATGTACCCGACGAAACCCTGGTAGTCGGCGTCGTCGTCGATCGCCTCGTCGATGCCGCGCTGCTGCGCCGCACGCGCCAACTCGCCGTCGACCTTGCGCAGCGAATGGCGCAGGCCGTCGAGCTTGCGGGCACGCCCGACCACCGACCGGTCGGCCTGGAATTGGGCGAAGGAGCGCAGCAGCAGCTCGCGCGAACCGTCGAGACCGAGCCGGTCGATCAGGTTGACCGCCATGTTGTACTCGGGCGTGAACGAGCTGCGCAGCGCGAACGTCCGCGCGCCAGCCAGGCCCGCGACCTCGGCGACTTGCATTTGTGGGGTCCACACGACGACCGCGTGCCCCTCGGTATCGATCCCGCGCCGTCCGGCCCGCCCCGTGAGCTGGGTGAACTCCCCCGGGGTGAGGTCGACGTGCGCCTCGCCGTTGTACTTGACCAGGCGCTCGAGCACCACCGAACGCGCCGGCATGTTGATGCCCAGTGCCAGTGTCTCGGTGGCGAACACCACGCGGACCAGTCCGCGCACGAACAGTTCCTCCACCGCGTGCCGGAAAGTCGGCAACAGGCCCGCGTGGTGGGCGGCGAACCCGCGCGCGATACCCAGCCGCCACTGGTCGGCGCCGAGCACCTCCGCGTCCACCGGTGACAGCTCTGCCAGGTAGCGGTCGGCGATCTCGAGTGCCTGCTGCCGCAGCTCGTCGTCGAGCAGGTTGATGCCCGAGCGCACACACTGCGCCAGCGCACCGTCGCATCCGGCGCGGGAGAAGATGAAGTCGATGGCCGGCAGCAGGCCGTCACGGTCCAGCCGCACCACCATCTCCGGGCGCGACACCGGCCGTGTGCCGCCGCGCTGTCCCCCGGCTCGTCCACGCCCACGGTCGCGCCCCCGAGTGCGCGGGCCACGACGGTCATCGCGATCGCCCGCCGACGACAGGTCGCGATGGGCGATATAGCGCGTCAGCTCCGGGTTGACGCGCTTGCCGCCCTCAGCCACGGTACGCGGGTCGTACAGGTCGAACAGCCGATTGCCCACCAGCATGTGCTGCCACAGTGGGACCGGCCGGATCTCGTCGACGATGACGGTCGTGTCACCGCGCACCGTTTGGATCCACGCGCCGAACTCCTCGGAGTTCGACACCGTCGCCGACAGGCTCACCACCCGTATCGACGGGTCGAGGTGCAGAATGACCTCCTCCCACACGGCACCGCGGAACCGGTCGGCCAAGAAGTGCACCTCGTCCATCACGACGTAGGACAGCCCGTGCAGCGTCGGCGACTGCGCGTAGATCATGTTGCGGACCACCTCGGTGGTCATCACGACGACCGGGGCATCGGCGTTGATCGAGTTGTCGCCGGT
>CAZVVS010000204.1:0-8852 GCA_964630585.1 uncultured Gordonia sp. | reverse complement strand
GAGGGCCAGATCGTCGCGACCGGCAAGAAGGTCGTGATCATCGGCGGCGGCGACACCGGCGCGGACTGCCTCGGCACGTCGCTGCGCCAGGGTGCTGAGATCGTCCACCAATTCGAGATCATGCCGCGCCCGCCGGGCGAGCGCGCCGCGTCGACGCCGTGGCCGACCTATCCGCTGATGTACCGCGTCTCCTCGGCCCACGAGGAGGGCGGTGAGCGCGTGTTCAGCGTGAACACCGAGGCGTTCAGCGGCGCTGACGGCAAGGTCACCGGCCTGCGCGCCCACGAGGTGAAGATGGTCGATGGCCGGTTCCAGAAGGTCGAAGGCAGTGATTTCGACCTCGACGCCGACCTCGTGCTCCTCGCGATGGGCTTTGTCGGCCCGGAGCGCAACGAGTTGCTCGAGGGTCTGGGCGTCACCTATGACGAGCGCGGCAACATCAAGCGCAACGACGATTTCGCCGCCGTCGGCGTGCCGGGCGTGTTCGTGGCCGGTGACGCCGGTCGCGGCCAGTCGTTGATCGTCTGGGCCATTGCCGAGGGCCGCTCGGCGGCTGCGGCTGCGGACCGGTTCCTGATGGGTCAGACCGACCTTCCGGCCCCGATCGTGCCGACCCAGGTGGCTCAGCGCTGAGCCTCGCCCGATTCGCCCTCAAGTACTCAATTCGATACCGTTAATCAATCCCCGCATGCACGCGCACGACAGTTCACGGAGTTCTCACATGTCCGCCCTCAATCGCCAGACGAAGACGGCCCGCCGGCCTTTCCAGCTGATCAATCGCGCTGCCGGTCACATCCGGCGGCCGCTGGTCGCTCGGCAGCTCCCGGAGAGCGCAGAGCGCCTCGCCACCGACGCCGACCTGAAGTCGCTCGCCTAGCTGCGACGGCTACGACGCCGACGGGGCGGCGACGGTCGCACCCGTGCCCGCGAATTCGACGGTGTCCCCGTCGACCAGCTGGCGCCCCCGGCGGCGCTCCACGTCGCCGTTGACGCGGACCAGGCCGTCGGCGATGACGGCCTTTGCGTCGGCGCCGGAATCAATGAGGTTGGCCAGTTTGAGGAACTGGCCCAACCGGATCGTGGGGGTATCGATGAGGACTTCGTCCATGGCGACAGTGTAGGGCCGTGCGGTCTACCGTGGACCGGGTGCACCGGTCGGCAACGCAACCCCGCGGATACTTCACCGACGCGCCGCACATCGCGTCGGTGGTCGTCGGCACCTTGGCCGCGATGTCGCTGCTGTCGTCGCTGTCCCCGCGGATCCGTCATCTGCTACGCATCCCACGAGCGTTCATCGACGACTACGTCGTCACGATGCCCGACACCAGCTTCGCCTGGGCCTTTGTCCTGACCCTGCTCGCCATAGCACTGGGCCACCGCAAGCGGGTCGCGTGGTGGATCTCGGTGGCCTATCTGCTCGCGTACGCCGGATCAAACATCGCGGTCATCGCCGGGGCCGAACCCTTCTGGTTGGTCGGCGAGGCCAGCGGTGACCGTGTGCGCGCGGGGTTCGGGCTGGCCATCGACCTCGCCTGCCTGGTGTTTCTCCTCGCGACGCGCAAACAGTTCTCCACCCGTGTCCGCCGCGGTGCGGTGCTGACCGCGGCGGCCACCCTCGTCGCCGGTCTGGCGGTGGGCACCCTGCTCGGCTGGGGCCTGGTCGAGTTGTTCCCCGACACCCTCGCGCACGGGGAGCGGTTGCCCTATGCGGCCAACCGTGTCGTCGCGTTCGCCGCGGTCGACCAGCGGAGCTTCGACGGTCATCACACCATCGGCCCGGTGAACGGGCTGCTCGGACTCTTCGGTGCCCTCGCGTTGCTAGCGGCGACCCTGGTGCTGTTCCGGTCGCAGCGGCTATCCGGTCTGATCACCGCGCCCGACGAGCGGCTCATCCGTGCGCTGATCACCACCTTCAACGGCGACGATTCGCTGGCCTACTTCTCCACCCGCCGCGACAAGGCCGTCGTGTTCTCCCCCGACGGTCGCGCTGCCATCACTTATCGGGTGGAGGTGTCGGTGGGCATGGCCGGCGGTGACCCGATCGGCGACCCCGCCTCGTGGCCGGCCGCGATCGCGGAGTTCCTCGGTGTGTGCGAGAGCTACGGGTGGCATCCCGCCGCGATCGGCGTCAGTGAGCGCGGTGCCGCAGCCTACGAGCGGGCCGGGCTCAGCCTGCTGCGCATTGGCGACGAGGCGATCCTGCATCCGCGGGGCTTCAGGTCGACCGGGCCCGACATGCGCAACGCGCGCCACGCCGTGGCCCGCGCGCGGCGGATGGGACTAGAGGTGCGGATCCGACGCCACCGCGATATCCCCGACGCCGAGATGGCCGGATTGGTGGCACTGGCCGATGACTGGCGCGACACCGACGAGGAGCGCGGATTCGCAATGGCGCTCGGCCGGCTCGGCGACCCGCAGGACGGGGACTGCCTCCTCGTCGAAGCCGTCTCCGGCCTGGACACCGACGACCCGCGCACGGTCGGGATGCTGTCGTTCGTGCCATGGGGCCGCACTGGCGCGTCGCTGGACGTCATGCGGCGCGATCGCACCGCGGGCAACGGGATCGTCGAGCTGATGGTCGTCGAGTTGATGGCGCAGGGCGACGACTTCGGCCTAACCGAGGTGTCACTGAACTTCGCCGCCTTCCGCGAGATCTTCGAGCAGGGCGAGCGCCTGGGCGTCGGGCCGGTGGTGCGGGCGACGCACGCGGTGCTGACCTTTGCGTCGAGGTTCGTCCAGATGGAGTCGCTGTACCGGTCCAACGCCAAGTACCGGCCCCAATGGGTGCCCCGCTATCTGGCGTTCTCCGATGCCCGGGCGATCCCCCGCGTCGGGACGGCGGCCATCGTGACCGAGGGGTTCGTCTCCCTCCCGACGTTCTCCGCCAAGCGTCGCGCGCAGGGTGGGCCGTCGGCGATCCCGCCCGGGGTCGACCTCGATTCCCTCATCGTCGGGCTCGCCGACGAGGCTGCGGCCGGCCCGCCACCGGCCCACCGCCCGGAGCAGGTGCGGGTGCGCATGGGCAAACTCGAGCGGCTGCGCGACGAGGGCGTTGAGGCCTACCCGCCGGCCGATCCGGCGATCCGGCCGACGCACACGGCTGCACAGGCGTTGGCGCAGCCGCCGGGCACCGTTGTCGCTGTCGCCGGACGGGTGGTCGCGCTGCGCGACTTCGGCGGCGTGGTGTTCGCCGATCTGCGCGACTGGTCGGGACTGGTCCAAGTCCTATTCGAAGCCCAGTCGGATTCAGCGGCCCGGCCGGACTTGACGGCCGGGTTTGCGCGCGACGTCGATCTCGGCGACCTGGTTCGCGTCGAAGGGACGGTGGGCTCCTCGCGCACCGGGGCGATCTCGGTACTGGCGCAGGGATGGGCCATGCTCGGCAAGTGCCTGCACCCGCTGCCCGACAAGTGGCGGGGACTGGCCGATCCGGAGGCCAAGGTGCGCCAGCGCTACCTCGACCTCGCGATCGACCCGGCGGCGCGCAACCTGCTGGTGGCACGCGCGAAAGTCGTCGCGGCGATGCGCTCAGTGTTGGGTTCCCACGGTTACCTCGAGGTCGACACGCCAATCCTGCAGCAGATCCACGGGGGCGCAAACGCCGAGCCGTTCCGCACCCACATCAACGCCTACGACCTGGACCTGTATCTGCGGATCGCACCCGAGCTCTACCTCAAACGCCTGTGCGTCGGTGGGGTGGAGAAGGTCTTCGAGATCGGCCGAAACTTCCGCAACGAGGGCGTCGACTACAGCCACAACCCGGAGTTCACCAGTCTCGAGGCCTACGCGGCGCACCAGGACTACCGCGATATGGCTGTGCTGGCCAGGGAGATGATCCAGGCTGCCGCCACCGCCGTGCATGGGGCGCCGGTCGTCCTGAGACCCGACGGTCGGGGCGGGATGGACCGCATCGACATCGGTGGTGAGTGGCCGACCAGGTCGGTATATGAGACGGTGTCCGACGCCGTCGGGGTCGCGGTCACCCCGCAAACCGGCGTCGCGGCGCTGCGGGATCTCGCCCGTGCCCACGATGTGGCCGTGCGGCCGACGTGGGACGCCGGGCACATCGTCGCCGAACTCTACGAGCGGTTCGGCGAGGCACCCACCACCACGCCCACCTTCCATGCCGACTTCCCCAGTTCAACCTCGCCGCTCACCCGGCCCCACCGGGAGATCGACGGGGTGTCGGAGCGGTGGGACCTCGTCGCGTGGGGGGTCGAACTGGGCACCGCTTACACCGAGCTCACCGACCCGGTCGAGCAGCGCCGCCGCCTCACCGAACAGTCCGTCCTCGCGGCCGGTGGCGACCCCGACGCGATGGAGCTCGACGAGGACTTCCTCGCCGCCCTCGAGTACGGGATGCTGCCGACGGGCGGGATGGGACTGGGTGTGGACCGCATCGTCATGCTCATCACCGGGCGCTCGATCCGGGAGACGATTCCTTTCCCGCTGACCAAGCCGCGCCAGCACTGACGCCCGGCTCCCGCGGTGGTCGAGGTTACGCGCGGGTAGGCCCTGGCCGGGATTCGCACTAGGATTCATCCCATGAGTTCCCCAGAGTTTGTCCCGACCGCCGACCTGGTCGACCAGATCGGCGACGACGTCCGCAGTTGCGACACCCAGTTCCGGAGGTTCGGCAAGCGCGACACCTTCGCCGGGACCGTGACCACGGTGCGCTGCTTCCAGGACAACGCGCTACTCAAGGAGGTGCTCGGCGAGGACAACCCCGGTGGCGTGCTGGTGATCGACGGCGACGCGTCGGTACACACCGCACTGGTGGGTGACCTGATCGCCGATCGCGCCCGCACCCACGGCTGGGCGGGCCTGGTCGTCAACGGCGCCATCCGTGACGCGGCGACGATCGACGGCATGGACATCGGGGTGAAGGCTTTGGGCACCAACCCGCGCAAGTCCTCCAAGACCGGCGCCGGGGAGCGCGATGTACCCGTCGAGTTCGGCGGCGTGACCTTCAACCCCGGCGATGTCCTGTACTCCGACGCCGACGGCATCGTCCTCGTCGCCCCCGATTCCTGACTGCCACCCGCGTTCCGCTGTAACCGCTAGGAGAATTTGCCATGCCAGTACCCTCGTCGGCCGTCTTCGAACGGCTGAACGCACTCGTCGCGATCGACCCGGGGGCCAAGCGCAAGACGCGACCGATCCTCGAGGCGTTCAGCGGCAAGGAGATCGCGAAAATTCCGGTGGGGACCGCCGCCGACCTGCGCGCGGCGGTCGCCGCGGCGCGCGTGGCACAGCAGGGTTGGGCTGCGAAGACCCCGGCTCAGCGCGCCGAGGTGCTCTTCGAATTCGCGCGACTGGTCAACCGCGATGCCGAGGCACTGATGGACATGGTCCAGGCGGAGTCCGGCAAAGCACGGCAGTACGCGCAAGAAGAGGTCGTCGACACGGCCCTGACTGCGCGCCACTACGCCAACAGCGGCCCGGCCGCCCTGGCCGAGCACAAGGTGAAGGGCATGATCCCCGGCGTGACGAGCGTGCGCGTGCGCTACCAGCCGAAGGGCGTCGTCGGCGTCATCTCGCCGTGGAACTATCCGCTGACGCTGGCCGTCTCCGACGCGGTCGCCGCGCTGCTCGCCGGCAATGCCGTCGTCATCAAGCCCGACAGCCAGACCCCCTACTGTGCCCTGTCCGCGGCCGAACTGCTCTACGAGGCCGGGCTGCCGCGAGAGCTGTTCGCCGTCGTGCCCGGCCCGGGCAGCGTCGTCGGGCAGGAGATCGTTGCGCAAACCGACTACGTGATGTTCACCGGCTCGTCGGCCACCGGTTCGGCCTTGGCCGCGCAGGCCGGGCAGCGCCTCATCGGCTTCTCCGCCGAGTTGGGCGGCAAGAATCCGCTGATCATCACCGCGGGCGCCAACCTCGACCGGGCGGTGCCGGGTGCGGCGCGCGCCTGCTACTCCAACTCCGGGCAGTTGTGCATCTCGATTGAGCGGATCTACGTCGAGAAATCGATCGCCGACGAGTTCACCTCGCGCTTCGTGGCACACGTCAAGGCGATGAAGCTCGGTGCTGCCTACGACTTCTCGGTGGACATGGGTTCCCTCGCCTCGGCCGCGCAGGTCGAGGCCGTGCAGACGCACCTCGACGACGCGGTGGCCAACGGTGCACGGGTGCTGGCCGGCGGCAAGCGCCGCGAGGACTTGGGCCCGTTCTTCTTCGAGCCGACGGTCCTGGCCGACGTCACCGATGCCGCGGCGTGCTTCCGGCAGGAGACCTTCGGTCCGCTGGTGGCGATCTACCCGGTCGATTCGGTCGACGAGGCGATCAAGCGGGCCAACGACACGGAGTACGGCCTCAACGCCAGCGTGTTCGCCGGCAGCAGCAGCGAGGCCAACGCCATCGCCGATCAGCTGCGCGCCGGCACGGTCAACATCAACGAGGCCTACGCCGCCGCCTGGGGCTCGACGGCCGCGCCGATGGGTGGCATGGGCGCCTCGGGCGTCGGCCGGCGCCACGGCGACGAAGGCCTGTTGAAGTACACCGAACCCCAGACGATCGCCGAGCAGCGGTTCTTCGGGCTCGACGGTGTGCGCGGTGTCCCGCAAAGTCTCTTCCTCAAGGCCACGCCTATGGCGATGGACGCGTTGAAGTACCTCCCGGGACGGTAGGACGATGATTCGCAACTGGAGTACGTGCGCCGGGCTCGGTGCCGCAGCGGTGGCACTGGTCGCCGCGGGAATCAGTGCGGCCCCAGCAGGCGCGGCACCGACACTTCCCGGGCTGCCCGCCCCGCACCCGGTAGCAGCGCTGCAGCTCGCCGACTGGTACGGGACGGCGTGGACCTCGAGTGTCCTCTCGCCCGACAACGGCCCCTACGCCCTGCAGCACAACCAGGGCCGCAGCAACGTGGCCCTCGAGCAGCGCAGCGTGCGTTTCCCGCAGAAGGTCGGCACACCGTGGAAGCAGGTGGCCGTCGTTGGTCCGGGTTCCGCACCTGCGGTCGGGCAGTGGATCCGGCAGCCCGGATACAACGGCATCCAGTTCCGTCTGTGCCGACTGGCACCCGACGGGAAGCAGTGCACGGCCTACAGCAACATCATCGTCGGGTAGGCCGCAGACCCGCCGCGCACTGTGCTCTGCCCGCTGTTCAGTCGTCGGGCAGTTCGGCGAAGGCGCGTTTGGCGCCGAGGTACCAGTCCATCGACTTCTTGGGCCGACGCCAGCGTGCCTTCATGGCATCGCGCGCGTCCTGATGGCTGAGGTCACCGGCTTTCACGGCTTCCCGCAGATGCTTGTCCTGCGCCTTGATCACCTCGTCGGCGGTCTCACCGCGGTGGGCAGCATCGCACGGGCCGCCGAGCTGGCGGCAGGTCATGGTCTTCATGTCGTCTCCTTGGGGTCGTCGTGCTCGGGGTCGGTGCGATGGTGCACCGATACTCCTATGACGACCGTGGAGCTCGGAGTGTGACCGCGCGCAGCGACGCCCCGTCGCGAGGCGCGGATCAGGGCCGTCGTACCACTCGCGCAAGTGCCACGGGATCGGCTCGGAACGTGATGCTTTCGACGGCGCCGTGGGTGACGGTGAAGTCGAAGACGACTCGGGCCTCCCCGCGATGGAACCAGGCGAAGACTCCCCGACCGTCGAGGGACGCGGGCAGCGCGGCGCGCGCGGCGCCGTTGAAGAACTCGGCGATGCGGACCGAACCGTCGATGCGTTGGGGTGTCCCGGTCGCAATCGCGGCAGCATCGGCGCGCACCCGGGCGTCGGGGGCGAGCAGTTCGATCAGCCGGTCGTACTCGCCGCCTCGCGCCGCCGTCATGAAGGCGTCGATGACGTCCCAGTCCGCCGGGCCGACAGTCGGGGCCGGGTCGCGGACCTTCGCCCGGGCCCGCGACGCGAGTTTGCGTGCGGCGCCCGGTGATACCTCAAGGGCGTCGGCGATGGTGGGGAAGTCGAAGTCGAAGGTGTCGTGCATGACCAGCGCAACGCGCTCCGCCGGGGTCAACCGGTCCAGTACGACGCCGAGGGCATCGCCGACCGATTCTCCGAGCATCACGGTGGCCGCAGCGTCGGGTTCGTGTGCGGCACCGACGTCGTCCCCGAGTTCCTCGGGGACGGGGACGCGGGCCTTGAGCCGGTCGAGGCACAAGCGCGTCGTGACCGTAGTGAGCCAGGCGGGGACGTTGTCGATGTCCTGGTCGGTGCCCGACCATCGCAGCCACGCCTGTTGGACTATGTCCTGCGCCTCCACCCGGTCGGACAGCATCCGATCGGCGAGCCGCGTCAACCGTGGGCGCTGCGCTTCGAACAGGCCCACACGGTCGGCGGCCTCGCTCACCCGGCGGCGACTCCGAGGCGGGCGAGGATGTCGGCGTCGATGGCCGTCAGTTCGTTGCCGATGGCCCGATAGGCGTTGCGGCGTCCCTCCGGGTTCATCGATTCGGCTGCGTCGACGGCCACCGACAGGTTGTCCAGGCGTACGGACATGGCCTGGGCGAAGGCCGCGGCCTCGGCACCCGTATCGGTGAGGGTCAGGCTGTGCAACGAGCGGCGCGTGGTCGCGATCCGGGCCGCGAGGGGAGCGCCCTTCCCGGTGAACTGGCGCAGCGTCTCCGGCGGTACGCCCGCACGAGCGGCTTGGAGGTCACCGATCTTCTCGCGCGCCACGACGCTGCCCCGGTACACCACCGGACCCAGGACGGGGGCGACCACCTTGGCGATCGACATGGCCCGGCGTGCGTTCTGCGGCGTGAGCTTCTTAGCCACTTTTGCCGCCTCGATCTCGGCGGCGCGCACCGCGGCCTCGGCGACGGCCGCGCGCGATTCATTCTTGGCGATGCGCGCTTTCGAGCGCAGGTCGCGGCGGTGGGCCCGGGCGGACTTGCGCACG